>CAYXXQ010000097.1:0-10266 GCA_964469075.1 uncultured Rhodobacter sp. | reverse complement strand
AGCTTGAAACGCAGGTCTGGCCGCTGCTTGATGCAGGTATTGTCGCGCCAGTTATGGATTCGACTTTCAAGCTGGCCGATGCTGCCGATGCGCATCGCCGCTTGGAAAGTGCCGGGCATATCGGAAAGATCGTGCTGACGCTTTAGGTGCGCCGCCAAGGTTGGTTGGCGGGGCCAGTGTCGGGGCCTCCGGCGGGAGTATTTAGGCAATAAAGACGCGCAGCCGAGGGTTATTCGGCGGCGACGTCTTTCAGGTCTTTGGCTTCGGCCCATGTCAGTTGCTCGCCTTGTTTGCGCTTTAACAACACCTCACGGGCGCGGGCATATTGATCGTCTTGCCAGAAGATCAGGCAGCCGTTGCAGCCTTTGCCACAGCAGCCTTCGGTGCCGATGCGGTTGGTTTTGAAGCGGCGGTTGTTGCTGTCCTGGCTGATAGAATCAGCCAGTGCATCGCGGCGTTTTTCATACGCTGCATCGTTGCGCGCGCCTTTGGTTTCAAGGCCCTGCACCAGCTTGTCAAAACGCACCCGGTTCCATTGTTCTTCGGTCAGGGCCGCTTCTTTGCGCAGCACGGTGAAGATCGGAAAGCGCGCTTTCAGGTCATCAAGGTCTTCGTGGTCAAACAGCGAAAACGGGATGCGAATGGTGGTGCGGGTGCCGCCGTGGACGGAGTTTTTGATGTCGCCGGTGGCGGCGTCTTCAAAGTCATACATCCGCAACAACACGGTTTCGCGGCTGATCGGCGAGACGAAATCAAGCACCTCGCCAGCGGCCAGCTTGTTCTTCACCTCAACCAAGAACGCGTCATTGGTGATGTCGGTGACAACGCCGGCATATTCCCATTGCGCCAGGGCTGCGGTGTGTTCGTAATCATGCGAATAATTTGACAGGCGGCCATCGTGAAAGGCCAGCGTGTAGCCACGATTGCCGACGGTTTCCAGCTCGACCATGTATTTGCGCGGATCCCAGGATTCAGGATCGGCATACCAATCGTCAATCGCCATGCGATAAGCGCGGGCGACGACGGCGACGTAATATTCCGACTTGCCGCGACCTTCGACCTTCAAGCTGTCGATGCCGATTTTCAGGTAGTCGTCCAGCTTCGGCATGATGCACAGATCGCGGGAATTAAGGATGTAGGAGCCGCGACCATCCTCTTCAATTGGCATCAATTCACCGGGGCGACAGCCTTCTTCCAACAGAAACTCGAACATGTCGGAGTTGTTTTCGTTGATATCCAGCGCCTGCACGGTGCCGTCTTTCATCCGCATCCGGACGTTATAGTTCCAGCGGCAGGAATTGGCGCAGTTGCCCTGATTGGCGCCACGTTCGGCCATGTAATTCGACAGCAAACAGCGACCGGAATAGGTCATGCACATGGCACCGTGAACGAAGGCTTCCAGCTTGATATCAGGGCATCTTTCGCGGATTTCCGCCAGTTCGTCATAGGAAACTTCGCGCGCCAGAACCACCAGTTCGGCCCCCTGATCTTTCCAGAAATCAACCGACAGATACGAGGCGACGTTGCTTTGGGTTGAGATATGCAGCGGCAGTTCAGGGGCGTGGGTTTTAACGTATTGGAACACGCCGGGGTCCGCGATGATCAGGCCATCGGGCTTCACGCAGCGCACGGTCTCGATATACTCCGCGAGTTTCGGGACGTCTTTGTTGTGGCTGAACAGGTTCAGGGTCAGGTAAGCGCGCTTGCCGTGGGCGTGACAAAACTCAACCCCTTCGATCACCTCTTCCAGTGAAAACTGCGATTTGGTGCGCAGGCTCATGTCAGGGGTGCCGAGATAGACGGCGTCAGCGCCATAAAGCACGGCCATTTTCAGTTTCCTGAGATTGCCAGCAGGCATCAGAAGTTCGGAGCGGTGTTGTGTCATGGCTGTGTCCTGTTCATCGACAAGGCGCGTGCTTACATCAAAAACACGGTGCTGCCAAACGGCGATTTTCAGCGCACCGGCGGAAAGGTGACGCGCTGGCTGCAATCACGCCGGGTGTCGGTGCCGCAGGGGCGGGGGGTCAGTTCCTTGGTCAGGCAGATGCGGACCTCGTGGAAAAACCCGCGTTTGCAGGTGACGGTCAGTCCGGCGGCATCCAGATCGGGGTTGGATTGCAGGAACGCTTGTTCGACCACGGCTGCGGGCAGGTCGAGCGGTTTCAGAAGCTTGCGAAAAACTTCGGGCTGGGTGACGCTTTCAAAGGCGCTGCGGGATACGTCGTAATACTGCTGTGCTGACAAGCCGGTGCAGCGGCCATGCTTGTCCCATTGATGCCAGGCAAGCCCGGCGGCCCCCATGATATCAGCCATATCACGGGTCATCTGGCGGCTGGGCGCACGCATGGTTGTGGGGCAAAAGGATGGCCAGCCGCGCTCGTGCTGTGGCCAAAGTCCGTGCAGGGTGAACCCGTAGTCGTGGCGCGGGTCGCATTGGTCGGCACGTTTACCATCGCCTTCAAGCGCGCACCAACTGGGTGACCATGACAAGGACAGCACATAGTAATCAAACTTGCCGGGCAAGTTTGATTCGGCCACCGCGTGTCCGATCGTGAAAAGTGCCAGCAAAAGGCATGCTGTCAGGCGCAGCATGTTTCCCCCTTTTATTTTCCCCAGTTCCCTTCTATATACACCGACAATTCCCCTTTGAGAACGGACAGTCGCGGAAATCCGCAGCCGGTTTCACCGAACAGGGAAGATGTGTTTATCGGAGGTATTCTCATGGCCCTGCCCATCATGGCAAAAGCAACCGCCGTCTGGCTGGTGGACAACACGACGATGTCGTTCAAACAGATCGCCGATTTCTGTGGCTTGCATGAGCTGGAAGTGAACGGGATTGCCGATGGTGAAGTCGCCGTGGGGATCAAGGGCTTTGACCCGATTGCCAATAACCAGCTTGATCAGGCTGAGATTGAGCGGGCGGAAAAAGACCCGACCTTTAAGCTGAAGCTGAAATATAACCCGGCTGCCGAAGGTGAATTGAAGCGCAAAGGCCCGCGCTATACGCCGCTTTCCAAACGCCAGGACCGCCCAAGTGCAATTGCCTGGCTGGTCAAGTTTCACCCGGAACTGGCGGACAGCCAAATATCCAAACTGGTGGGTACGACCAAGCCGACAATTCAGGCCATCCGCGAGCGGACACACTGGAATATCTCGAATATTCAACCAGTTGACCCGGTTGCCCTTGGCATGTGTAAGCAGATCGAACTGGATGAAGCGGTGCAGAAAGCTGCGGCCAAGAAGGCCAAAGAAGGTGTCGTGATGACGGATGATGAGCGGCGCAAGCTGGTCTCAACCGAGCAATCCTTGCAGGTCGAGGCTGAGCCGAACCTGCCATCCAATATCAGCGGCCTTGAGACCTTTACCCTTGGCAGTGACGACGACGAAGACAGCAAGAAAGAGGAAGTGTTTGACGCCGAAAGCGTCTTTGGCAAGCCCGCAGCGGGGCCTGAAAGCGAAGACGACAAAGACGCGTGATCTTTGCTTTGCGGCAGGTTTCGCTGGTTGGACAATGAAGCCCCGGTTCACCCGCCGGGGCTTTTTTCATGCGGTGCCAGGGGCAAGGGATGCCTGGCCCGCCCGCGTGTCAGTTACTTAATGAGCGGCAGCCATGACCGGGTCAATCAGGGTGCGGCCACCATCCACGGTCAGGATCTGACCGGTGACAAAAGCAGCACTGTCGGACGCCAGATATTGCACCGCCGAAGCGATCTCGTCAGCGCCGCCGATCCGCCCCATCGGGGTGGCGGAAATGATTCGGGTGCGCAGTTCTGAATCCACTTTCAGCGCGTTCTGCAAACTGGCGCTCATTACGCTGCCAATCGCAACCGCATTAACCCTGATGCGGTGCTGCGCCATTGCCACGGCCATTGACCGTGTCATCTGGTCAAGTGCGGCGCAACTGACCGAATAGGACAGCAAATCAGGATGGGAGCGGCGGGCGGCTATCGACGTCAGGTTGACAATTGACCCGATGGAGCCCTCTTCCTGCTCGGCGTCTTCCGCCTGTTTCATCATCCGTTTGGCAATCAGTTGTGACAGACGTAAATTGGCGGTGACGTTCTGCTGTAACAGGATTTCAAACGCGTCCTCGTCAGCGTCCAGCGGATCTGATTTCAGCACTTGCCGGCTGCCATTAACCAAGATGTCGACGCGGTCAAACTCACTGATTGTGGCGGATAACAGATTGGCCAGGGTCAGGCGTTCGCGCAGATCACCCGCGAAATGGACGGCGTGGTTGTCGGCCGATTTGATGGCCGCAACTTCGTCCGCAAGCTTTTCTTCGTGCATATCAGCGAACATGACATTCGCGCCCTGGTTCACGAAATGCCGCGCGATGGCCAGGCCCACGCCGTTGGCGGCGCCGGTCACGATGGCGGTCTTGCCTGCGATGGAAAAGGACATGGTTCCCCCGGGTTTTAGGGCGCTCTGCGCGACCTGGTCGGATTTGACATTTTGCGCCGGGCCGCAGCGTTTCGCGGTTTGGTCGCAAGGATTGCCTTGAAATACTGCGTTTCCTCAAGCGGCGTCCACTGTCCGAAACACCGGTCAAGCCCGGCCTCGTATGGCAATTGTCGGTTCGCCACAAGCCAGAACATCCCTTTGGGTTTCAGCAAGTCGGCGGCCTTTTCGATAAAAGCCAGCCCCAGCGACGGCTCTGCGGCGCGGCCCTGATGAAATGGGGGATTGCTGATGATGGCGTCGTATACCGGGTTCGGGTCAAGCGTTGTTATATCAGCCCAATGAAACCCGGCACGCGCGTCGCTGATATTGGCGCGCGCGGCGTCAAGGGCGGTGTTTTCAGCCTCAAAAAGGTCGATCTGTGTGACCTCGGCCAAATCAAGGGTCTGTGCTGAAAGCCAGCCCCAGCCCGCGCCCAAATCAGCGATGTGACCTTTCAGACGGGCATCGAAATGCCGCGCCAGCATGGCCGAACCGACATCGACCCGATCCATTGAAAACATGCCAGGGGCGGTCAAAAAGCCATCGCGATTGGGCTTTGGGGCAAGGGCGGCGATCCAGTCGTTGATCTGGTCGGGCAGAGCGTCAGGCCGGTTTATCCAGAACAGCTTGCCATGCGCCTTGACTGTCAGGCCATTGATATCAAACAGGGATTTGCACTGTTTCAAAGCGGATTCGATGCCATCCGTTTTCGCGCCATCGACCATGATGACACCGCCGGGCAAGGTTAACTGGAAGGCCTGTGCGATCAATCCCAGGGTTTCCTGTTTCGACCTCGTGATATGCACCAAAGTTGCGGCATATGTGCCGTCAGGCTGGGCCGTGACAGAATATTCATGCCGCATCAGGCGGTCATATTCTGGGCGGAAACTGTTGACAAGATGCAATTCTTCTGTCTGCAATCCGGCATAATCAAAGGACGATACTGCGCGCAGAACCAGGATGCGGCCGGTTTTCGGGAAGCTAAGGCCGTCCTCAGCGATTGCGATGTTCAAGCGGTTGGCTGTCATGCCGAGGATAGGGCGGGGGCCCTATTCTTTTTCCATCGTGCATTGCAACGGATGGTCGTTGCGCTGCGCCAGTTCCATGACCTGCGTCACCTTGGTTTCCGCGATCTCATAGGAAAACACACCCACCACCGCCAGGCCCTTGTTATGCACCGTCAGCATGATGTCGACGGCCTGTTGATGGGAAATACCGAAGAACCGTTCCAACACGTAAACGACAAATTCCATCGGCGTGTAATCGTCGTTCAGCAGCATCACTTTATACAACGGCGGGCGTTTGGTTTTAGAACGGGTTTTGGTAACGACCGAGGTATCGCCCTCGTCGTTTCTATCGTCCGAACCTGTCATTACCAGCGAGTTCACCAGCATCCTCCGAAGGGTTTGGGCACTTGAGTCTGCCAAATATACTGCACGCCTACCAAAAAGTGAATTCCCGACACAAGGCCATACGGCGCAATCACGCTTATATGAGGTCGCACCAGCAAAACTGTAAGGAGGGTTTCATGCTAAGGTTGCATATTTCTTAACCACGGCACCGGATTGCATCATTCCCGTCAAGCCATTTAAAAAAAAGGTTTTTCTGACCAGACTGGCGTGTTAAGCATTACGTAACAACAAGATGGGGCCGTAACAGCGGCCCATGAGGCAGAAAATCGTCGGAGTAACCGATGTTCAGGCAGGCATTGAGCGGGGTTTTCCTTGCACTGACGCTCGTATTTTCGGGCGTTTCGGCTGTTGCAGCACCCTATGCTGCGATGGTTATTGATGCGCGCTCGGGTGAAGTTTTGCACGCCCGGAACGCCGATACCCGTTTGCACCCGGCTTCGTTAACCAAAATGATGACGCTATATGTAGCGTTTGAGGCGATCAAGAACGGCGAGATATCGCTTGATACCCGCGTTACCATCTCAAAACGCGCGGCGGCTGAACCACCCTCGAAGCTGGGCCTGATCGCCGGGCAAAAGGTAGCCTTGAAGTACCTGATCCGCGCCGCCGCCGTGAAGTCTGCCAATGATGCCGCAACTGCGATTGCCGAAGCCGTCGGCGGCAGCGAGGCGAAATTTGCCCGCCGGATGAACAAAACCGCCAAGGCACTGGGGATGAGTCGCACGACCTTCAGGAACGCGCATGGCCTGACAGAAACCGGGCATCTTTCAACCGCGCGTGACATGACTCGGCTGGGGCGGCATCTTTTTTACGACTACCCGGAATATTATAACCTGTTTTCGCGCCGCGAAACCCAGGCGGTGGGGAAGAAAGTCCGCAATACAAACCGCAAGTTTCTGGCCGCTTATGATGGTGCTGACGGCATCAAAACCGGTTATACCTCGGCTGCCGGGTTCAATCTGGTTGCGTCGGCCAGGCGCGGCAATGAACGGATCATCGCGACCGTTTTTGGCGGCCGATCCACGGCGACCCGAAATGCCAGGGTGGTTGAGTTGTTGGATCTGGGCTTCAGGCTGGCCCCAAGCCAAGTTGCCGAAAGAAAGCCAAGCTTGCCGGATTATAGCGGCGCAAAACGCACGCAAGTAATCGCTGCTGTCAGCAAAAGCCCGCGCCCGCTGCCGCGCCCGGCCAGAACGTCGGAAGAAGCCGAGCAAGTGGAACAGATAATCGCTGATGCCGTGGCGGCAAATGCAGAAGATACCGGGGCAGATCCGCCCGCGACCGTGCCAGGTGTCAGGCCGGTTGCGCGGGATGATGGCCAGAAGGTTGTAACCCGGATGTCAACATCCGGCGGGCGGCATTGGGGTATTGATCTGGGGTCGTTTGCAACCCGGAGTGAGGCTGAAAAACTGCTGATGGCCACCGCTTTGCAAGACCTAAGCGCGCTTGACGGCGCGTTGCGCAAGATCACCGTGCATGGTGGCAAATACATGGCGCGGTTTGTGGGATTGACCGAAACCAAGGCCAACCGCGCATGTGCGCGGATCACGGCCCAGCGGCGCAATTGCGCGCCCCTTAGTCCGGATGGTTAACCACAGTAAACGGCCACGCGCTCAGTCCATTGGCTGGTCGTCGTAATCCGTTCGAAGGATGCGATTGGCGTCGCCTTCCGGGTCTTCAAACTGACCTCTTTTCAGCGCCCAAAAGAAACCGGCCAGGCCAAGCCCGCCCAGCAGCAATGAAATCGGGATCAGATAGGTCAGGATTTCCATCGCTTAGCGTACCCGCCAGGCGTTCAGCGTGACGGTGATCGACGAGGTCGACATCGCCAGGGCTGCCATCAAGGGCGTTGCAAATCCAAGCAGAGCGAACGGAACCGCGATCAGGTTGTAAAGCGTTGAAAGTCCGAAGTTTTCCTTGATTCGTCGGCGCGCAGACCGGGCCGTGTTGATGCAGTCCGCCACGACCTCAAAATCGCGGCCCAGGATGACGATGTCCGACGCAACCCGTGCGGCATCAATCGCCGACGCAGGCGAGATCGACACATAGGCCGAAGCAAGCGCGCCGGTATCATTCAGCCCGTCGCCGACCATCAGAACCTTGTGGTTGTCGGCTCCAAGATCGGCCAGTATCTGCACCTTTTCCTGTGGCAGCGCGCCCGAGGTTACGTTGTCAATGCCAAGCCGTGTGGCGATGTCCATCGCGGCGGACTGGTTGTCGCCGGTGATCAGATAGATCGCAATGCCCTGGGCCTTCAGACGGTTTATCAGCGCGGCAGTGCCTGGGCGGATTTCGTCAGTGAAAGTGAAGGCAACAGGCGTGCTGTCACCGATTTTCAGGTAGGTCGCGGTTTGGGTCACCTCGCCCGCGCCCAGCCAGGATGCGCGGCCAAGGGACACTGTTTGGCCGTTCAATTGGCCGGTCACCCCGTGGCCCGGAACTTCGCGAATTTCGGTGATGTTAAGCCGGGCGGTATCGGCATCCTTGGCAAGTGCTATTGCCAGCGGATGGGCGCTGCTTGCGGCCAGTGTGGCGGCGATGGCCAGCGCCTTTGGGTCATTGCTGTGCGGATTGTCCAGGCGCGGTGTGCCAAGGGTCAGCGTGCCGGTCTTGTCAAAGACCACGGTGTCAATCTCGGCCAAACGCTCAAGCGCTGTGGCGCTTTTCAGCAGGACACCTTTGCGAAACAACCGACCGCTGGCGGCGGTTGTAACGGCAGGCACGGCCAGTCCAAGCGCGCAAGGGCACGTGATGATCAGAACCGCGATGCCGATATTCAAGGACAGCCGCAAATCACCCGTCAGCGCCCACCAGACACCAAAAGCAATTGCAGCCAACAGATGCACGCCAGGGGCATAGATCGCCGCCGCCTGGTCTGCCAAAGACGTGTAGCGATTGCGCGAGTTTTCGGCCAGCGCCACAAGGGCCGCCATTTTCTGTAAGGCAGAATCCTTAGACAGAGCAGCAACCCGCATTGTCAGTGGCCCGGTCAGGTTTATTTCGCCAGCGCTGACGGCGGTTTCAGGGCCCGCATAGACCGGCAGGCTTTCGCCAGTCAGAAACGCCCGGTCAATTTCACTTTCGCCGGTCAGGATCACACCATCGACGGGCACGCGTGTGCCAGGTTTGATGACGATCACATCGTCGATTTCCAGCTCGGACGCCGGGGTGATGGTTTCGACCCCGTTGATCAGCTTCAGGGCGCGGGGCACTTCCAGCGCCGCCAGTTCCTGCGCTGCTGACCGCGCCGAGGCGCGGGTGCGATAATCAAGATACCGCCCGGCAAGCAGGAAAAACGTCAGCGACAGGGCCGCGTCAAAATAGGCGTGTTCGCCACTTTGGGTGGTTTCATAAAGCGACATGCCGCCCGCCAGCAAGATCGCAAGCGAGATCGGCACATCCATATTCAGCCGGCGCACCCGGATGGCCGACCAGGCGTTCTTGAAAAACGGCTGGCCGGAAAACACGATGGTCGGCAGGGCGATCATCGCGGAAATCCAGTGCATCATGTCGCGCGTCGCAGCCTCGGCCCCGGACCAGACGGCGACCGACAGCAACATGACGTTCATCATTGCAAACCCGGCAACGGCCAGCCGCATCAGCAGGTCTTTGCCAACTTCGTCGTTCTTGGCATCGGCCAGCAGACCCGGGTCAAGCTCCAGTGACTCGTAGCCAACACCGGCCAGAACGTCGATCAGATGATCCGCTTCAATGCCGGGATCTGCATCCACCGACACCCGTTTCAGAGACAGGTTCACCCGCGCCGAGCGCACCCCCGGTTCACGCGCAAGACGGCGCTCCACGGTTGAGATACAGGCCGCGCAATGGACGGTCGGCAGGGACAGGACGATATGGCCGGGCTCTGCCGTTTCCGCGATTTTCACATCCGGCGTGGGGACCACACAGGCCGGGCAAACTGCCGGACGGGGAAGAACCTCAGCCGTTGACATGTCAGGGCTTCACGATGATCGGCAGGCGCTGGCGGAACCGGGTTCCGTCCGCCGCCGTTGCCAGGATGCGCATTTCCCATTTGCCGAAATCAAGCAGCATTTTGGCGCTGTAGGGGCTTTGGCTTTGGGCGAAATCAAGCGTCACATCGGCATTGGCATGGGTCGCCCGGCCAACGCTTGCATTGAGGTTGCCGATGGCCGCCGGGTTGCCGTCACGGTCAAGGATCGTCAGCGACAAGGTTTCCCCGTCATACCCGGTTTCAACTTGCCACCCAAGCGCCTGCTGGGCATCGCGATCCCGGTCAAAGCTTTGGCTGGTGACATAGGTGTTCTTCACCTCAAGCCCCGGAAAGCTGCCAACCGCCAGAAACGCCATTGTGAAATTGACTGCAATGATCACGCCAAATGCGCTTACTGCGATCAACAGGACCATGCGGCCTGTCAGTTCCCGTTCGGCCATA
>CAYXXQ010000096.1:0-10329 GCA_964469075.1 uncultured Rhodobacter sp. | reverse complement strand
CGGGCGGTTTCGCTGACATTGCGGTCGCAAAGTTCAAACACCCTTTGAATATGCTCCCACCGGACGCGATCTGCGGACATCGGGTTTTCCGGCGGCGGCGGGCGATCATCGGCATTGGCCAGCAAGGCTGCCGTTACATCATTGGCGTCAGCGGGTTTTGATAAATAGTCTGTCGCGCCGATTTTCACCGCTGCAACCGCCGTTGCAATCGCGCCATAGCCTGTCAGCACTACGATCCTTGCATCAGGGCGCTTTTCGCGCAGCACTTCGACCACGTCCAAGCCGTTACCATCTTCCAGCCGCAGGTCAATCACCGCATAGGCCGGGGGGCGCGCAGTTGCGATGGCTTTGCCTGCCGCCACGGTCTCGACCGCTTCGGGCGCAAACCCGCGTTTTTCCATAGCGCGGGCCAGGCGGCGCAGGAACGGTTCGTCATCATCGACAAGCAATAAGGAATTGTCTTCGCCGATATCCTGCAACTCGCGCTCAGCCATAATAATTTTCCTGTCACATCCAAAATTAAGCACTTTCTAATATGTGCTTGCCGGATGGTCAATTCAATCAGGACTTGCTTATGAAACAGGCAACGGTCTTGGCCATTTCCTCGGCCGGGGTATCGCGGCGAAAAAACTCAACAAAGCCGTGTTCGGGCAGCACCAGATAGGTGAAGGTCGAATGGTCAACGAGGTAATCTTCTTCGTCGCTGGTGCGGCGATAATAGGTTTTATAGGCCTGCGACGCCGCTTTGACCTGCTCGGGCGATCCTGTCAGGCCGATCATCCGCTCATGCATGAAGCCTGCGAAATCCTTCACCACCTCGGGCGTGTCGCGTTCGGGATCAATGGAAATGAACACCGGCTGCACGTCCAGATCGTTGTCCACCAGATTATCAATCGCATCCGCATTGCGCGAATTGTCCAGCGGGCAGACATCCGGGCAGTAGGTATATCCGAAATAAACCAGCGACGGCTTGGTGAACACATCGCGGTCGGTCACGGTCTGACCGTCCATCCGAACCAGCGTGAATGGGCCGCCAATCGTCGCCTTGCCACCGGCAACTTTACTGGTCCGGCAATCGGCAAACTGATCGACATCGCCCGAGCGATAGACAAAAAACGCCATGACGCCCAGCATAATTGCCACAAGCAACACAGCGATATTTGCGTATAAACGGGTCATTTTCAGCGGTCCTTTGTGATCATGCGGTAGTTGATCCATATAATCACCCCAAGTATCAATGCACGATATAGTCACTGCGACAAAACACATCGGAATCACATGGCAGAAACCCAGCTTACCCTTCTGAACAGCGAGGCCCGCAGCGAATGGGTCCGTCTGCGCACGCTGATCAACTTGCGTTGGCTGGCGATTGTCGGCCAAAGCGGGGCGGTGCTGTTTGCCGATCTGTGGCTGCACTTGATCCTTGATTTCAGCCTGTCGCTGCTGGCGATCGGGGCGTCGATCGTGTTCAACATCGCCTCGACCATCGTTTACCCCGAAAACAAGCGCCTGTCCGAGCGGGAAACCATGCTGACCCTGCTGTTTGACCTGTCACAGCTGGTGTTTTTGCTGTTCCTGACCGGTGGTCTGAACAACCCGTTTGCACTGTTGATCCTGGCCCCGGTCACGATCTCGGCCACGGCTTTGCGGCTGCAATCGACGATTTTCCTGGGGATGATGGCGATTTTCCTGATCTCTATCGTCGCGCGCTATCATGAACCGCTGAAAACCCAGAACGGTGTGATCTTGAAAATGCCGGATCTGTTTGTCGCAGGTTTCTGGTTTGCGCTGGTGATCGGGGTGGTGTTTCTGGCCGGATATGCCCGGCGTGTGACGCTGGAAACCCACTCGATGTCGCAAGCGCTGCTGGCCACGCAAATGGCCCTGGGGCGAGAGCAAAAGCTGACCGACCTGGGTGGCATCGTGGCGGCGGCTGCGCATGAAATGGGCACACCGCTGGCGACCATCAAACTGGTCAGCACCGAGTTGCTGGACGAGCTGGCCGATCAGCCGGAATTGCGTGAAGACGCCTTGCTGATCCGCCAGCAGGCCGAGCGATGCCGCGATATCCTGCGCGATATGGGCCGCACCGGCAAAGAGGACGCGCATGTGCGCCATGCCCCGATCTCTGCCGTTGTGCAGGAAGCCGCCGAACCGCATCAGCATCGCGGCAAGGACGTGCATTTCAGCAATGCCGCGAAATCCGGGGCGTCGCCGCTTCAGCCGCAAATCCTGCGGCAGCCTGAGATCATCCACGGATTGCGCAATCTGGTGCAAAACGCCGTCGATTTCGCGCGCGGCAATGTCTGGATCGACACCCGCTGGTCGGAAAGCCAGATCACGGTGACCGTGGCTGACGACGGGCGCGGTTATCCGCCGGATATGATCGGCCGCATTGGCGATCCGTTCGTGCGCAAACGCCGGGCCGATGCGGATCGTGAGAAGCGGCCAGAATATGAAGGCATGGGCCTTGGCCTGTTTATCGCCAAAACCCTGCTAGAACGCACAGGGGCAGAGTTGACGTTCGCCAACGGCTCCGACCCTTTCCTGCGCACAGAAGAGATCCCGCTGCGAAGTGGCGCGATTGTCGAGGTGGTCTGGCCGCGCAACCAGATCGAACGCGCCGCAGGGGCTGCGAATATTCCACTTGGCAAGAACGTGCCGCTGGAAATTTAACCTTTCGTTAACCTTCCTTACGTTAACCTTCGGTCAGGCCCGCGTTGTGCGGCAAGTCGGGAAACCGGAAGGCATCATGATATCTGTTGATTTCTGGATGGGGTTGTTTCTGCTGTTGACCAGCCTGTTTACCGCTGTTTCCGCTGTTTTTCTGCTCGATCTGGTCTCCCAGGGCAGGAAGGCGCGCGGGCCTGTTTCTCCTTTTGCCTCAAACGGCAGTACCGGGCTGGATTTGTTCGATCACGACCCGGATCAGCGTGGCGAAACCCAGGCGCAGTTGCCCGTTTTACCTGATTCTGCCCTTCAACAGCAGCGTGATGACTTGCAACAGGTCGCCGATGCCTCGCCCCTGTTGACGTGGCGCGAAAACTCTGCCGGGGCGATCACCTGGTCCAATCGTGCCTATCACGATCTATACCAAAAGGTGCATCAGCAACCGTTTGACGCGGCGGAGCATTTCAAACCCCTGTTTGCTGCGCCTGAGGCCGGGAAACCGTCGCAACGCCAGGCAATCACCCTGCCTGACCGCAAAGATCCGCTGTGGTTTGAAAAATACACCTGCCCGCTTGAGGCCGGAACCAGCCTGCATTTCGCGCTGAACGCCGACCCGGTTGTTCGCGCCGAAGAAGCCTTGCGAAACTTTGTTCAGACCCTGACCAAAACTTTCGCGCATCTGCCGATCGGGTTGGCGATTTTTGATCGCAACCGGCAACTGGCGTTGTTTAATCTGGCGCTGGCCGATCTGACGACGCTTGACCCGGAATGGCTGTCTGATCGCCCGACGCTTTACACCTTTCTGGACCATCTGCGCGAACGCCGGCAACTGCCCAAACCCAAGGATTTCAACAGTTGGCGCGACCGGTTCACCGCCCTTGAACGCGCGGCTGAGGATGGCACTTTCGAAGAGCACTGGCCGCTTCCAACCGGGCAAACTTTCAAAGTCACCGGTCGCCCGCATCCCGAAGGGGCGGTGGCGTTTCTGTTTGAAGACATCACCGCCGCGATCTCACTGCAACGGCATTTCCGTGCGGAGTTGGAGCTTGGCCAAGCTGTTCTTGACGGCATGCCCGACGCGCTGGCGGTGTTCTCGGCGGATGGTGAATTGGTGATGTCCAACGACGCATTTACAGAACTTTGGGGGGTAGAGCCGCGTGAAATGCTGGCGCGGATGACCCTGGATGACGCGGTTGATCTGTGGCAAGGGCGCTGCCAGTCCAGCCCGATCTGGAAACAACTGCGTGATGGCACCGGACCTGTGCGACCAACGCAGGGTGTCACAAGCGGGCGGTCACGCGTGCCCTGGGGCGGGCAGATCGCACAGAAAACCGGGCTGGATCTGACCTTCACGATCCGCCCATTGTCACGCGGCGCAACCCTGTGCAGTTTCGGCCCGGCGCGTATTTCGGCCCTGCCCCTGCCGGAAAGCCACAAACACGCCTGATCAGGCGCGCTTGTCGTCTTGCGTTGCCGTGCGCTGCGGGCCAAACTTGGCGGATGGCAGTAAACACACAGGCAGGATGGTGCGTCACGCTGACGCTTACCGATGAACAACAGACCCGTGATCTGGCGGCACGTCTGAAAGACGGGTTTTCGCCCGGTGATGTGGTGTTGCTGGACGGCCCGATCGGGGCTGGCAAAAGTTTTTTCGCCCGCGCGCTGATCCAGGGCTTGCTGGCCGATCATGGCTTGGTCGAGGACATCCCTTCCCCCACCTTCACCCTGGTTCAGACCTATCACGCCGGTGATCTGGAAATCTGGCACAGCGACCTGTATCGACTGTCCATGTCCGATGAGGTCGTCGAACTGGGCCTGGTTGACGCGTTTGACACCGCCTTATGTCTGGTTGAATGGTCTGACCGGCTTGGCCCGGAAATGCCCGAGAACCCACTGACAATCCACTTTGACATCCCTTCCGATGCCGGTCAAAGGGTGGTTGAAATCAGCGCTTCGGGGGACCGTTTCAACTGGGTCCGACCGCGGCTGGACAGCCTGAAGTACACCGCCGGATGAGCCTGCGTAATCAACAGATATCCGGGTTTTTGGCCAGTGCTGGCTGGGCCGATGCCCATCGCCGCCCGCTGGCAGGCGACGCCTCTGCCCGTCGGTATGACCGGGTTGTTGCCGCAGACGGCAAGACCTGCGCGGTGCTGATGGATGCGCCCACAGACATGGGCGAGGACACACAGCCGTTCCTGCAAGTCTGCACCTATTTGCTGGATCAGGGCTTTGCCGCGCCGCGGATCATCGCCTCCGATCAAACCCTCGGTCTGATCTTGATGGAGGATCTGGGCGACGCCCTATATGCCCGCATTTGCACCAGCCACCCCGATCTGGAACAGCCGGTTTACGAGGCCGCAGTTGACGTTTTGACCGCCCTGCAAACACGCCCAGCCCCGGATTTTCTGCCACCTTACGATCAAAAAACCTATCTGCGTGAAGCCGGGTTGCTGACCGACTGGTATCTGCCTGCCGCGACGGGCAAAGGCAGTTCAAACGACCTGAAAGCCGAATATGACGCGCTGATGGCCGCGGCAGTTGATGCCCTTGAAGGCGACCAAAGCTGCTGCGTTCTGCGCGATTACCACGCCGAAAACTTGCTATGGATGCCCGACCGTCAGGGGGTTTCGCGCGTTGGTTTGCTTGATTTTCAGGACGCGCTGTGCGGTCATCCCGCCTATGATCTGGTATCGCTGCTGGAAGACGCCCGCCGCGATACGCCGGACGGTTTGCAACAGGCCATGATCGCGCGGTTTCTGGATCAGACCGGGGCGGATGCCACGCCGTTTCGCCAGGCCTATGCCACGCTTGGGGCGCAGAGAAACCTGAAGATCGTGGGGATATTCGCGCGTCTGTGCTTGCGCGACGACAAGCCCGGCTATGTCGATCTGATCCCACGGGTCTGGGCACATCTGATGCGTGATCTGTCCCACCCGTCGCTGACGGACCTGCAAAATTTCGTGGCCCGCTATGTGCCCGCACCCGAGAACGCGATCCTATCGCAGATCATGGCGGCAAAGCCATGACCCCGGATCGCATCATGATTTTTGCCGCCGGGCATGGCACAAGGATGCGCGATCTGACGCGTGACCAACCGAAACCTTTGCTAATGGTCGCAGGCCAGACCTTGCTTGACCGCGCGCTTGATCTGGCGACTGAGGCTGACATTGGAACCCTGGTTGTAAACACACATTACCTGGCCGAATTGATCGCCTTTCATCTGGCGGACCGCCCGGACATCCTGCTGTCGCATGAACTCGGCGCAGCGCTTGAAACTGGTGGCGGGCTGAAACGCGCGCTTGTTTTGCTTGGTGAGGAACCGGTTTACACCCTGAACCCTGACGCGGTGTTTGTCGGTGAAAACCCACTGATGACACTGGCACAGCACTGGCAACCAACGGAGATGGAGGCGCTTTTGGCCCTTGTGCCGCTGGACCGCGCGAAAGGCTATCAACGGCAGGGTGATTTTTCGATGGATGATCAGGGCCGCCTGCGACGTTTTCGGCCCGGCGACGCGGTGGCTTATGTCAATTCGGGCGCACAAATCCTGCAAACTGACCGTTACCGCACCCATCCCGAGGACCGGTTTTCCCAAAACGTGATCTGGGATCAGATGATCGAAAACGGTGGTCTGTTTGGCTGTGTTTATGCAGGTAATTGGGTCGATGTCGGCACCCCTGAAGGGATTGCGCTGGCTGAAAACCTGTTGGAGCATGCCCGAGATGTTTGACCCGACCTCAACCGCGCGCTGCTTTGCCTTGCCACCGGGATGCGATTTTTCGGCCGGGTTTCTGGCCGGATTTCAGGCCCGCCTGAGGGGCCACCCGCCCGAGGCCGCAGCCCGGGTCGAGGTTTTCGTCAACACCCGCCGCACCGCGCGCCGGTTGGATGCGTTATTTGCCGGTGGCCCGCCGGGATTGCTGCCGCGTATCCGAGTGATCACCGATCTGGCGCGTAATCCGTTGATCGGGGCCGATATTCCTGCGGCCATCGCCCCTTTGCGTCGGCGTCTGGAACTTAGCCAGACCATCCGCGCGCTGCTGCGTTTGCAACCTGATCTGGCCCCAAAATCGGCGGTTTTTGATCTGGCAGATTCCCTCGCCAATCTGATGGATGAAATGCAGGGCGAGGCCGTGACCCCCGACGATCTGGCCCGGCTTGACGTGGCCCATCACGCTGCGCATTGGGCGCACAGCCTGACATTTCTGAATATCCTTGGCAGCTATTTCGGCAATAGTTCCGAACCCGATGCCGAGGCGCGGCAACGTCTGGTGATAGAGCATCTGGCGCGTGCGTGGCGCGATAATCCACCGCAACATCCGGTGATCGTCGCGGGCTCTACCGGGTCGCGCGGGGCGACGGCTTTGTTCATGAAAACCGTTGCCAGCCTGCCGCTAGGGGCGGTCGTTTTGCCGGGGTTTGATTTTGAAACCCCGGATCATGTTGCCGAAACCCTGCGCGACCCGATGATCGCTTCTGATCATCCGCAGGCCGGGTTGCTGGCACTGGTGAACGCGCTTGACCTTCGGCGCGAACAGGTCTTGCCTTGGCACGATATTCCTCCGCCCAGCCTTGCGCGCAATCGGTTGGTGTCGCTGGCGCTGCGGCCCGCCCCTGTGACCGATCAGTGGCTTGTCGAAGGACCGGCCCTGACCGGCATTGACGACGCGTGTCAGAACGTAACGCTGGTCGAGGCGACCTCCCCCCGGGAGGAGGCGCTGGTGATCGCGTTGCGCCTGCGCAAAGCGGTTGAAGACGGGCAAACCGCGACCCTGATCACCCCGGACCGGCAGTTGACCCGGCAGGTGACAGCAGCGCTTGATCGCTGGTCGATTATCCCTGACGACAGTGCCGGGCGGCCCCTGCCCCTGACCCCGCCGGGGGTCTATTTGCGTCTGATCGCGGACATCATGGGCCAACAGTTAACCACAGAAACCCTACTGATCCTGCTGAAACATCCCCTGACCCATAGTGCCGGCAAGGGTCGCAATGCGCATCTGCTGCAAACTCGCAACCTTGAACTGGACGTGCTGCGCGGTGGCGCGCCTTTTGCCGATTTTGACGCGATTGAGGCCTGGACCGCAACCCAACCCGATCAGCCCGAACTGGCGATCTGGGCCGCCTGGATCAGGGGTTGTCTTGAGGGGGTTGATGCCATTGTCAGCCAAAGCCTGACGGATATGCTGCAAACCCATCGCAACCTGGCCGAGGCTTTGGCAAAAGGCCCAGCACAGACTGACGAAAGTGAATTGTGGAAGAAACCCGCCGGGGTCGAGGCCGCGCGGCTGTTTGCCGAACTGGTGCTGAACGCCGATGCCGGGGGGGACTTGTCGCCGCCGGAGTATACCGCGCTGTTTCGCGCCATCTTGAATCGCGCCGAGGTGCGTGAACCGGTCGCCGCACATCCCCAGGTGATGATCTGGGGGACGCTGGAGGCGCGGGTTCAGGGCGCTGATCTTGTGATTTTGGGCGGCCTGAATGATGGGGTCTGGCCTGGTTTGCCTGCCCCTGATCCTTGGCTGAACCGCTCCATGCGGGCTGAGGCCGGGTTGTTGCTGCCCGAACGCAGGATCGGTCTGTCCGCGCATGATTTTCAGCAAGCCATCGGCGCGCCAGAGGTTATGCTGACCCGGGCGATCCGTGATGCGGACGCGCCGACCGTTGCTTCGCGCTGGCTGATCCGGCTGACCAATCTGCTGTCGGGCCTTGGCGCGCATGGCCAGGAAGCGCTGGCAGCGATGCAAGCCCGTGGCGTCGATTGGCTGCGGTTGGCGGCTTTGCTGGAAACACCAGACAAGCAGGTGGGCGCGGCCAAGCGCCCCTCCCCCCGGCCACCGGTGGAGGCGCGACCGGATCGGCTGTCTGTCACCCAGATCAAGACCCTGATCCGCGATCCTTATGCGATCTATGCCAGAAAAATCCTTAAATTGAACAGGTTAGAACCGATTCGCCGCGATCCCGACGCGCTGTTGCGGGGGCAGGCGCTGCATTCGGTGCTGGAAGAATTCGTGCGCGAAACCCTGGACAACCTGCCTGTCGATGCCGCCGATAAGCTGCTGGAAATTGCCGAAACGATCTTTCAGCAAGACGCGCCCTGGCCCGCCACAAGGCGGCTGTGGCTGGCGCGGCTGCGGCGGATTGCAACGGATTTCGTCAAGGCCGAACAGGCGCGGCGCGACCGTGCGACGCCGATTGCTTTTGAACGCAAAGGCCGGGTGCACTTGGATCAGCCGCTCTTTTTGCTGACAGCGATGGCCGACCGGATTGATCGCGCGCCAGATGGCAGCCTGATCATTTATGACTACAAAACCGGCATGATCCCGACCACAGGCCAGATCACGCATTTTGATAAGCAGATGCCGCTTGAAGCCGCGATTGCCATGCGTGGCGGCTTTGACGATATTGATCCGGCCCCAGTTGCAGGCCTTGAATATCTCGGCATCGGCAAGGACGCCGTGATCCGGCAAGTTGATCTGTCTGACGATCTGGTCGATCAGACTTGGGCTGGCCTTATCGCGCTGATTTCTGCCTACCGACTGCCTGAAACCGGCTACACCGCGCGGGCGCGGATGGAAAAGCGGGTGGATGTGTCGGACTATGATCACCTGTCGCGGCTTGGCGAATGGGCCGACAGCGATCCAGCCGATCCAAAGGACGTGCCATGACCCAGGTGCATGACGCGACACAGGCGCAAATCCGCGCTGCCGATCCGACCTTGTCGACATGGGTGTCGGCCAATGCCGGGTCTGGCAAAACCCGGGTGCTGACCGACCGGGTGGCACGTCTTCTGCTGCACCGCGTGCCGCCGCAGCGGATTTTGTGCCTGACCTATACCAAGGCCGCCGCCGCACATATGCAAAACCAGCTTTTCCGGCGACTGGGCGAATGGGCAATGCTGCCCGATGACGATTTGCGTGGAAAACTGGCGGATCTGGGCGAAGAAACCGCCGATCTTGATCCTGACACCCTAAGCCGGGCCCGGACCTTGTTTGCAAGCGCGCTGGAGACGCCGGGGGGGCTGAAGATCCAGACGATCCACTCCTTCTGCGCCTCGCTATTGCGGCGTTTTCCGCTTGAGGCCGGCGTCTCCCCCCAGTTTCAGGAGATGGACGACCGCAGCAATCGCAAGATCCGCGCCGACATTCTGGAAAGCCTGGCCGACGGCAAAGACATCGCGGCCTTTGACGCGATGGCGCGCTATCTGACCGGGCCGGATGCCGACGCTCTGGCCCTTGAAATCACCCGCAACCGTGAAAATTTTGACGCCGGGATCACCCGCGCTGACATCTGGGCCGCATTTGACCTGCCACAAGACTACAGCCCGCAAACCTATCTTGACGCGGTGCTGCCTGACTGGGCCGATGACGTGCTGGCCGATCTGGCCACGGCCCTTGCAACCGGCAAGACCACGGATTTGAAGAACGCAGATGTTCTGGCGCCGCTGATCGGCCAGAACGTCAACATGGCCATCGCCGAAGCGCTGGAAACGATGTTCGTGTTTGGCAGCGACCTGAAGTTGAAAACCCCGGATTGCGCCAAGCTGAATACGTTTCCAACCAAGGATGTCAGGGCCGGCCACCCCGATCTGATGGAAGCGGTGGATGATCTGATGCTGCGCTTTCAGGACGCCAAACCGCACCGTCTGGCGCTGGCGGC
>CAYXXQ010000095.1:0-10495 GCA_964469075.1 uncultured Rhodobacter sp. | reverse complement strand
CCGTTCATAGCACTTTATCGCGACCAGAAAATCGGGCGTTTGCTGAAACAGACCGAGCTGTTTGAGGCCTATCGCGACTGGCCCTGGCCGCATCTTTACCCGAAACTGCTGGAAAAATATGACGAGGCCGCAAAGTTCGTTCTGACGCGCCGATCCTCGGCTGAGGTTTGGCTTGAAAGCCTGAAACAGCACGCGCTGCGGGTCAATCCGGATCGCAACCAACGCCGCTTGATGCTGGGCTATGACTACCCACACGGCCTGGAGGAGGAGCATACCCGCCTTTACGAGGCGCATCTGGCAGCCGTGCGGCGGCATTTCAAAGCGGCCGGAAAATCGCATTTGCTGGCAGAGTTTTGCTGGGACGATGGCGATGGCTGGCAAGGCCTGTGCGGTTTTCTGAACGAACCCGTTCCGGACACACCTTTTCCACAGGAAAACGAGGGCGACAGCGTGACGGTGGATGCGGCCGTTCAGGCGGAAAACCAGCGCCGGATCGAATTGCAGCTTCAGCGATTGGGAAGCCTGCAATAGGCCCTGGAGGCTTTGTTGGGCCTTGTTGGGCCTTGTTGGGCCGCGCCAAGATGGTTTGCGGCACAAAAAAAAGGCCGAGACAAGCTCGGCCTTAAGTCCAACAGGGAGGTGAAGGAAGCGGGAGAATACTCAACCACCGCCTTCAATATCTGAAATAGGTGGGCTGGGTGGCTTAATCAAGGAAAATCAATGAATACCGCTGCATACCGGATATGCAGAAAGCAAATAGCTAAGGCAAGTCATTGATTTATAACCTCTTTCGCGCGACGGCGGTAGGCGATCACTTCGTCCACCACGAACTCCCGAAAGGCTTCGACGCGCTTTGAATGCCGCAGTTCTTCGGGATAGGCAAGGTAAACCGGCACGTCGTTGCTGGTCTCGTCGGGCAGGACATGCACAAGCTGCGGGAAGTCTTCGGTCAGGTAATCCGGCAACACGCCGATGCCCAATCCATGCACAACCCCCTGCAAAATGCCGAAGTAATTGTTCACCGTCAGATGGGTCGCGATGTCGGCAGAAAAGATCTTGCGGATCAGGGCCGCACTGGCGCTGACCTGCGGCGCGCCGGGGGCCTGGCTGATCACCCGATGCTCGGTCAGATCGTCCAGCGTCATGGGGGTGCCATGCTTGGCCAAGTAGTCAGGGGACGCGTACATTTTCATGTTCACCGACATCAGTTTGCGGCGCACCAGATCGGCCTGGCTGGGTTCTTTCATGCGAATCGCGACGTCCGCTTCGCGCATCGGCAGGTCCAAGACCCGTTCTTCCAGCTTCAGGTCGATCTTCAGATCGGGGTATTTTTCGTACAAAGCCGCCAGACGCGGCGCCAGCCAAAGCGTGCCGAACCCGATGGTGGTAGTGACGCGCAATTCGCCAAAAACCTCGTCCTCGCTGTCGCGGATGCGGGCTTCGGCGGCGTCCAGGCGCTTGGTCATGGATTTGGTGGCTTCAAACAGCAATTCGCCCTGCTCGGTCAGGATCAGCCCGCGCGCGTGGCGGTGAAACAGCGTGACGTTCAGGCTTTCTTCCAGGCCCCGGATTTGCCGGCTGACGGCGGATTGCGACAGGTGCAGGGTTTCACCGGCATGGGTCAGACTGCCAGCGTCCGCCACCGCATGAAATATGCGCAATTTGTCCCAATCCATGATGCCGCCTGTTCTTGCTGATCTTGCCCTGTTCGGCGCAACCATAGCGATGCCTTGGTCGTTTTTGCAAACAAAGAACGAAGAATTGACTTTGTAGGTCAGAAAGAGTGACCTATCATAGGTGCGACGAATCTGCCCAGGGGAGGCGCGAGATGAGCAAGCAAGATATCAGCCTGAATGACCGTTATGACCTTAGCAAGAACCAGGTGCTGCTGAACGGCACGCAGGCCCTCGTGCGCTTGATGCTGATGCAAAAAGCCCGCGATGCGGCGGCTGGTCTGAACACCGGCGGCTATGTCACCGGCTATCGCGGCTCGCCCCTTGGCGCAGTCGATTTCATGATGCAGCGGGCCGAAAAGGTGCTGACCGCGTCTGATGTGGTGTTTGAACCCGGCATGAACGAAGACCTGGCCGCCACCGCCCTGTGGGGCGCGCAGCAATCAGAATTGCGCGGCGAAGGCAAGTTTGATGGCGTGTTTGGCATGTGGTACGGCAAGGGCCCCGGCGTTGACCGCAGCGGCGACGTGTTCCGCCACGCCAATATGGCCGGGACTGCGCCCAATGGCGGGGTGCTGGCGGTGCTAGGGGATGACCACACCGGCGAAAGCTCTACCACGTTGCACCAGTCTGAATGGGCGATGGTTGACAATATGATGCCGATCCTGTCGCCCGCAGGCGTGCAGGAAATATTGGATTACGGGCTGATCGGTTATGAGCTTAGCCGCTATAGTGGCTGCTGGGTCGGGCTGAAAAGCATGAAAGACACGATCGAGGTGACCTCGGTCGTTGACACCAGCCCGGACCGGGTCAAGCTGGTGCGGCCCAAGGATTTCGCAATGCCTGAGGGCGGGTTGAACATCCGTCTGGTCGATGACCGGATCGTGCAGGAAGCGCGCTTACACGACTTCAAACGCTTCGCCGCTGAAGCGTTTGGCCGGGCCAACAAGCTGGACAAACGCGGCCTTGGCAAGCCGGGGGCGAAGATCGGCATCGTGGCTGCCGGCAAGAACTGGCTGGACTTGTCGCACGCGCTGGATCTGTTGGGCATTGACGCGGCCGAGGCCGATCGCCTTGGCATCACCACCTATAAAATCGCGATGACCTGGCCGTTGGATATGACCAGTTTCAACGAATGGGCCGAAGGGCTTGATCTGATCATCGTGGTCGAAGAAAAGCGCAAACTGCTTGAGGTCCAGATCAAGGAAGCGATTTTCAACGACCGTCAGGGCCGCCGGGTCTATGGCTGGAAAAACGACCGCGGGGAAGAGCTGTTCCCGACCCGCTATGCGCTGGAACCGGTGATGATCGCTCGCAAGCTTGGCGGGATTTTCACCGACGAAGGCCGCGTAACCGAGCGGATGCAAAACGCCATCGAACTGCTGGACGAGGCCAAGCGCAACGACAACGCGCCGGAAATCGCCTCACGACTGGCGTATTTCTGTTCGGGCTGCCCGCATAACAGCTCCACCAAGGTGCCGGAAGGCAGCCGCGCCTATGCCGGCATCGGATGTCATTTCATGGTGCAGTGGATGGACCGGCAAACCCTTGGCTACACCCATATGGGCGGCGAGGGGGCCAACTGGATTGGTGAATCGCATTTTTCCAAACGTGATCACGTTTTTCAGAACCTTGGCGATGGCACTTATAACCACTCCGGCATCATGGCGATCCGCGCCGCTTTGGCCGCGGGCACCAATATCACCTACAAAATCCTGTTCAATGACGCCGTCGCCATGACCGGGGGGCAGCATAACGAGGGCGATCTTGACGCCGATCAGATCACCCGCGAATTGCTGGCGATGGGCATCAAGAATGTCGCCCTGATTTATGACCCAAAAGAACAGATCGACTGGTCAGTGTTCCCATCCGGTCTTGAGAAACACCCCCGCGATGACTTGATGGACATACAGCGAAAATACCGTGAAATCAAAGGCGTATCGGCCATTGTTTATGTGCAGACATGCGCTGCCGAAAAACGCCGCCGCCGCAAGCGCGGGCTGTTTCCGGACCCTGACAAACGGGTGTTTATCAACCCGGATGTCTGCGAAGGCTGCGGCGATTGCGGGGTGCAATCCAACTGCGTTTCAATCGTGCCGCTGGAAACCGAATTTGGCCGCAAGCGCAAGATCGACCAGTCGTCCTGCAACAAGGATTTTTCCTGCGTCAAAGGCTTCTGCCCGTCGTTCGTCACGGTTTCAGGCGCCACTGTGCGCAAATCCGAAGGCAAATCAATTGATCTGCCCGACCTGCCAATGCCGAAATTGCCAGCCATTAACGGCACCTATAATTTTGTGATCACAGGCGTTGGCGGCACCGGCGTTGTCACCATCGGCGCGATCCTGGCAATGGCGGCGCATCTGGAAGGGCTGGGGGCCGGGATGATGGAAATGGCCGGTCTGGCGCAAAAAGGCGGCGCTGTTCTGATCCATTGCCGCATCGCCAAGAAACCCGCCGATATCAACGCTATCCGCGTCGCGGTGGGCGAGGCGGATGCTGTAATCGGTGGCGATCTGGTAGTCTCAGCCGGATCCTCCACCCTTGGCTTGATGAAACAAGGCCGCACCCGCGCCGTGGTGAACAGTCACGAGATTATCACCGGCGATTTCACCCGCAACACCGATTTCACCCTGCCAACCGAGCAGCTTTCGCTGGCGCTTCAGGCGCGGCTTGGCGATGGCAATGTCGATTTTCTGGATGTCACCGAACTGTCGCGGAAACTGCTGGGCGATTCGATATATTCCAACATGATGATCTTCGGTGCAGCCTGGCAAAATGGCCTGATCCCGATCAGCCGCGACGCGATCCTGCGCGCGGTTGAACTGAACGGTGCCGGGATCGAGGGCAACAAACGCGCCTTTGATCTGGGCCGCTGGGCGGTTCTGCATGAAGCCGAGGCCCGCACGCTGCTGGCCGATACCATCACCAGCCTGCCCAAAACCCTGGACGAAAAAATCGCGATCCGGTCCGATCAACTGACCGCCTTTCAAGGTCCAGCACTTGCAAAAAAATATCTGGCACAGCTGGATCAAGCCGGTGATTTGCGTGCCGAAATCGCCAATGGCTATCATAAGCTGTTGACATATAAGGACGAATACGAGGTTGCGCGCCTGCATATCAACAGTATCGACAAGATGTTGGCGCAGGAATTCACCGGCGATCTGAAGCTGAAATTTCATCTCGCCCCGCCGATCCTGGCCGGAAAGCCCCGCGAAGGCCGCCCGGTCAAGCGGGAGTTCGGTCCCTGGATTTTGAACGCCTTCCGCTTGCTCGCCCGCGCCAAACGCCTGCGCGGCACCGCGTTTGATCCGTTTGGCTATAGCGCCGAGCGTAAAATGGAACGCGGCCTGATCACGCAATACGAGGCCGACATCGCCCACTTGCTGGCGCATATGACCGCGGATCGCCTGGACCTCGCCAAACATTTGGCCGAATTACCGTTGCAGATCAAAGGCTTCGGCCCGGTCAAACAGCAAAGCGTGGAGGCTTATGAAAAGCGCCGCGCTGAGCTGCTGGCCGCGTTTAACCAAGGCGGATCGGCCCAGAAACAAGCGGCGGAATAGGCTAAGCCTTGCGAATGAAATAGACTTGCGGGCTTGCATTTGTGTCAGCCCGCAGCAGGTCATGCCCCTGTTCAGCGCAGAAATGCGGCACGTCAATCACGGCAGCCGGATCATCCGCCAATACAAGCAAAACCTGCCCCTGCGCCAACGCCTGCAAACGCTTGCGCGCCTTCAGAACGGGCAGGGGGCACAGCAACCCGGTGGCATCAAGATCGGCATCATGGTCCATAGGTCCAGATAGCCAAGGATGTCACAAAGGTCCACGCCATTGTGACCGGTTGGGGCGTGACCCTGCCCGGGCCTTGCGCTAAACAAACCCCACCCAAGAACACCCTCGCAAGAACGGAGCCTCGCCGATGTTCGGCCTAGACTTAATCGACGCCAGCCTGTTGCCTGCGATACTGATCGCCCTGACCGCCGGGGTGCTTAGTTTCCTGTCGCCCTGCGTGTTGCCGATCATTCCGCCCTATCTGGCCTATATGGGCGGCATTTCGATGAACCAGCTGACCGAAAGCGGCAGCAGCCGTCGCCCGGCTGTCATCGCCTCGGTGTTCTTCGTTATGGGTCTGTCGACCGTGTTTCTGTTCCTTGGCTTCACCGCCTCGGCCTTTGGGCGATTTTTCCTGCAAAATCAACAGCTTTTCTCCCAAATTGCAGGTGGTCTGATCATCATCTTCGGCCTGCATTTCCTGGGCGTGTTCCGCATCCCGCTGCTGATGCGCGAAGCCCGGCTTGATGCGGGCGATCAGGGCGGCTCGGCCCTTGGGGCTTATCTTTTAGGCCTGGCGTTCGCTTTTGGCTGGACCCCCTGCATCGGCCCGATCTTAGGCGCGATCCTGTCGCTGTCAGCCCAGGAAGACTCCATCGGTCGCGGCACCTTCCTGATGGCAGTCTATGCCGCCGGTCTTGGCTTGCCTTTCATCCTGTCGGCGATGTTCATCAACCGCGCGATGGGCCTGATGAACCGCTTAAAACGCCATATGGGCCTGATCGAAAAACTGATGGGCGCATTGCTGCTGGCAGTTGGTCTGTTGATGCTGACCGGCGCATTTTCCCGCATGTCCTACTGGCTTTTGGAAAATCTGCCTTTCCTCGCAGGGATCGGCTGACGCCTGTCTTTCTTTCAAAAATATCCTCGCCGAAGGCGAAAAAACTGACCTGAAAAGCCGCACAGCCAAGGGATTTTCAGCCCCCGGTTTTTACGCTAGACTGCCGGGCAACAAGGCAAGAAAGCCGGGCAGATGACAGGCGAACACGCCCAATTACATGCACAGGACGTATACAAACGCCAGGTGTTTTACATCCCCGGCTATGACCCAATGCTGCCGCGCCGCTACCGCGAGCTTTACCGCAGTGAAGGCCGCGATCAGGCCCGAATAAGTGGCTATCGGCTTGATTTAAAAGGCAATCCTGATGCCGCAAATTACGCATGGTCGGTCGAGGCTGACATCAACAACGCCCAAACCAGAACCGAGTTTGAGTTTTTGTTGTGGTCTGACATCGTGCAAACCTCGATGGATCGCAGCATCCCCGGCACTTTTCTTTTGCTCCTGCGGGTGGTCTGGATTTATGTCACGACCGGGGCGCTGTTTCGGCTGATGCGCCTGCGGGCCGGGCCGGTAATTGCCGCTCTTTACCCGATCTTCATGCTTACTCTGCAATTAATGGTGTCGATGCTAATCGGCTGGGCGGTCGCTTTTGGTTTTGGCCAGGTTCTGTCGCATTGGGTGGCGATCAGCATCGGTTTTCTGGTGCTGGGCTGGCTGATGGTCACGTTCCGGCGCTTGGACAACCGGCTTTTTGCCTATTACCTGCTGCATGATTACGCGTTTTCGGCCTATCACTATGGTGCCACGCCCGACGCCTTGCAGGCCCGGATGCAGGCCTTTGCCGACCGGATCGAAGCAGCACTTTACTCGGAAGTTGATGAGGTTCTTGTCGTCGGCCATTCGTCAGGCGCCCATCTTGGCGTCAGCGTTTTGGCCGATCTGCTGCGCAAGCACAAGTTCGATCCCAGGGGGCCGAAACTTGGATTTTTAAGCCTTGGGCATGTTGTGCCGATGGTCAGTTTCCTGCCAAAAGCAGATGGTTTGCGGGCAGATCTTAACTTTTTGTGCCAACAGGAAAACCTGACATGGATCGACGTCACCGCCCCCGGCGACGGCTGCACTTTCGCGCTGTGCGACCCCGTTGGCGTCAGTGGGGCAGCGCCTGAAAAGGGGCAGCGATGGCCATTGGTGATATCAGCCGCCTTCAGCCAGTCCTTGTCGAAAAAGAAGTTGGACAGCCTGAAATACCGATATTTTCGCCTGCATTTTCAGTATCTTTGCGCGTTTGATCGGCCCGGGGACTATGACTATTTTCAGATCACCGCAGGGCCGGTATCGCTCGCCAAACGCTTTGAAAATCGCAAACCCTCGCCCAGCCGGATTACATCAGCGCAATCGGGTTATCGCGGGCAAGCGGCGCCATGAAGGGCTGTCCCGTCACCCCGCCAAAGCCGCCGTCGCGGCCTGAAAAGGTCTCGCTTTGGCGGCATATGATGCTGTTTCGCAAAGACATATTTTCCTCTCAACCAGACAAGCTTTACCGCGCCTGGATGGCCGAGTTTCGCACGCCGTTTTTCCGCTCCTACCTCGTGAACCAGCCCGAACTGGTCAAAACCGTGCTGACCGAGCGGCCCGATGATTTCCCCAAATCCGAGGTGATTGCTGAAAGCCTGAAATCCCTGCTGGGCAAGTCGGTTTTCGTCACCAACGGGGCAGAATGGAAGCGCCAGCGCCGGATCATCGACCCGGCCTTTGAAGGCGGGCGCCTGCGAGAGGTTTTTCCGGCGATAGTGGCGGCAGGAAATGTGGCCATCACTCGCCTTAAAGCCTGCAATGGCCCGGTTGAGATGGAGGAAAAGGCATCCTACCTCGCAGCAGATGTGATCTTTCGCACGCTGTTTTCGATCCCGATCACCGATGATGTTGCGGGTGCGGTGTTTCGCGAGTTTCGCGACTATCAGCGGACGCAGCCCCTGCTTAATCTGGCGTCGTTTCTGCCGCTGCCCGATTGGATGCCACGCTTTCACCGCCGCGAAACCCGCCGCACCAGCCGCAAAATCCGCCGACTGTTGGTGGGATTAACGCAAGACCGGATGCAGGCGATTGCGGATGGCAGCGCCCCTGATGATCTGGCCACCAAGATCATGACGACCACCGATCCTGAAACCGGCCGGCGGTTTGATGCAGGCGAAATGGTTGATCAGGTGGCGATTTTCTTTTTGGCGGGGCATGAAACCTCGGCCTCGGCGTTGGCCTGGACGCTTTATTTACTGGCGCTTGATCCCGCAAGCCAGGACCGGTTGGCGGCTGAGGTTGATCAGGTGATGGGGCAGGCGGAGCCGGAGTTTTCAATGATCGGCAAGCTGGCCTTTACGCGCGACGTATTTCGCGAGGCCCTGCGCCTTTACCCGCCGGTGCCGATGATGATCCGCAGCACCACCAAGCCCGAGCAGTTTCGCAATCGTGACATCAAGGTCGGTGCCCATATCATCCTGTCGCCCTGGCATTTGCACCGGCATGAACGGCTGTGGGATCACCCGGATCAGTTTGACCCCGATCGCTGGAAAACCGACAACGGAAAAACCTGTCAGCGCACCGCCTATATCCCGTTTTCGACCGGCCCCCGCGTCTGCACAGGGGCCGGATTTGCGATGATCGAAGGCCCGCTGTTGCTGGCAATGCTGGTGCGGGAGTTTCGGTTTGAAACCGTGCCGGGAAAAGTGCCGGTGCCAGTGGCGCATCTGACGGTTCGGGCCAAAGACGGCATCCACCTGAAGGTCAGTCCACGCAAACAAGGTTAACGCGGTTTCTTGACCACGCCGATCTGATCAAGCGCTGCCTCAAGCGTGCTGAGGCCGGGTTTGGGCTTGGTAGCGCGGGCTTTGATCGCGTCAAATCGCTTTCGCAGGGCGGTTTTTTCATCGCCCTGACAATCGTTCCAGGGTCGCCCTTGCAAGCCCATCACCAAAGCGTAATAGCCAATGAAATGCGCTTGCCCGGCTGCCGAAAGATAGCGCGCATAAGCCTCATCCGCCCCCAGATCGCGCAATTGATCGGCCGTTGTGATCCCGGCCTTGGCAAAGCCGCTATCCGAGGCCGGACCAAGGTTGCGGATGCTGGAAACCGGGTCCTTCATCCCAACAGGATCGGGGTTTTGTCGCCACTGGCAAAGCGGCGCAGCACGGCGGGGTAAAGGATATGCTCCTGTTTCAGCACGCGTGCGGCCAGGGTTTCAGGCGTGTCGCCGGGTAAGATCGGCACCCGCGCTTGTCCCAGGATCGGCCCGTCGTCAAGGGCGCCGGTCGCCTCGTGAACTGTGCAGCCATGCGCCCGATCACCGGCTTCAAGGGCGCGGGCATGGGTGTGCAATCCGCGATATTTCGGCAGCAAGGATGGGTGGATATTCAGGATGCGGCCCTGCCAGCCGGCCATGAAGCCGGGCGTCAGAATACGCATAAACCCGGCGAGGCAGATGATGTCAGGGTCTGCTGCCTCCAACACGGATAGCAGTTCACTTTCAAAGGCTTCGCGATCCCCTTTAAAGGGTTTGTGATCGACAAACGCGGTCTTGATACCGTGCGCTTTGGCCTTGGCCAAACCTCCTGCCTTCGGGTCATTTGCCAAAACCAGCACAGGGCGCGCCGGGTGGTCGCCTTGCATGCTGTCAACCAAAGTCAACATGTTCGAGCCGCCGCCCGAGATCAGGATGGCGACGCGTTTGTGCTTCAAAACAGCTGGCCTTCATAGGTGACATCAGCACCCGGGATCACGCGCCCGATGTTGAAAACCGTTTCCCCGGCGTCGCGCAGCAGGGCAGACAACGCGTCCGTCCGATCCGCCGCTACGACGGCGATCATGCCGATGCCGGCATTGAAGGTTTTCAAAAGTTCCGCCTGATCCATGCCGCCCTCAGACGCCAGCCATTGAAACACCGGCGGCAAGCGCCAGGCGTTCAGATCAATCACTGCCCCAAGGCCGTCGGGCAGCGCGCGCGGCATGTTTTCCGTCAAGCCGCCGCCGGTGATATGCGCCAGCGCGTGCAAACCGCCAGCGCGATGGGCCACGAGGGCCGGTTTCACGTAAATCCGGGTCGGTGTCAGCAAAGCCGCACCCAATGTGCCGTCGCCAAACGGGCAGGGCGCATCCCAGCCAAGGCCGCTTTTTTCGACGATCTTGCGCACCAGCGAATAGCCGTTGGAATGCACGCCGT
>CAYXXQ010000094.1:3461-10576 GCA_964469075.1 uncultured Rhodobacter sp. | reverse complement strand
CCAGCGGAAACTGCCCGGCGGGCAGGCCGACGCGATCCAGCCGCTTGCGCGCGATTTTCAGCGCCTCGGCCTTGCTGGCCCGACCGTGGATCACCAGGGTTTCGGCAACTTGCTGGCCGATGGTTTGCACAGGGTTAAGGGCAGTCATCGGTTCCTGAAAGATCATGCCGATCTCAGCGCCGCGAATAGCGCAAAGGTGGTCTTCGGACAGGGCCAGCAGATCGGTTTCGCCCAGTATCGCCTGGCCTTTAACATCCGCTCCGCTCGGCAGCAGCCCCATCATCGCAAGGGCAGTCATCGATTTGCCAGAGCCGCTTTCGCCAACCACGCCGAAAACCTCGCCCGGTTGGATCTGAAAGTTGAGGTCTTTCAGGATCGGGGTGCCGTGGATGCCCAGCGACAGGTTTTTGACGGAAAGCAGGCTCATTGCCGGGACCGGCGAATTTTGGGGTCAAGAATATCGCGCAGGCCATCGCCCATCAGGTTCAGGCCCAGCACGGTCAGCACGATGGCAAAGCCGGGGAACAGGGCCAGATGCGGGGCAAAGGAAATCATCGTCTGGCTGTCGGCCAGCATCCGCCCCCAGCTGGGTGTTGGCGGCTGCGCGCCAAGGCCGACATAGGACAGGGCCGCCTCGGCCAGGATGCCAAGGCTGAACTGGATGGTGCCCTGCACGATCAGAAGGTTGGCGATGTTGGGCAGGATATGTTCCAGCGAAATCCGCAAACGGTTCTTGCCGGCAACCCTTGCAGCCAAGATGTAATCAAGCGTCCAGATCGACAGCGCACCGCCGCGACTGATCCGGGCGAAAACCGGGATGTTGAAAATGCCGATGGCGATGATCGCATTGAGGGCCGAGGGGCCGAACACGGCGGTGATCAGGATTGCGATGACCAGCGAGGGGAAGGCGAACACCAGATCATTGCCGCGCATGATCACCTCGTCAAGCCAGCTGCCATGATTGGCGGCGGCCCAAAGGCCCAAGGGCACGCCAAGCGCGATGCCGATGCCGACAGCGACGATCGCCACGGCGATCGAGGTGCGCGCGCCGACCATGATCATCGAAAAGATATCACGCCCGAAATGATCGGTGCCAAACCAGAACACCACCCCCGGTTTTTTCAGTTTGGCGGCGATATTCAGAACCTCAACATCAAAGGGGGTCCAGATGAACGACAGCAGGGCCGCGATCAGAAACAGCGCGAACAGGCCTCCGCCCAGAACCAGGGTGCGAGGCAGTTTCATCGCCGCCGCCTTAGGCGCGGGTCGACCGCCGCATAGGCCAGATCGACCAGAAAGGTGACGCTGATGACAGCAAAGACCAGCAGCATGACGACGCTTTCCACCACCACCAGATCGCGTTGGGTGATGCCCTGAAAAATCAGGCGACCAAGGCCGGGCAGAAAGAACACGTTTTCGATGATGATCGCCCCGGCCAATAGAAACGAAAACTGCATGCCGATGATGGTTAACACCGGGATCATCGCGTTGCGCAGCGCGTGGCGGGTGATCGTTTGGCGGCGGTTCAGCCCCTTGGCGCGGGCGGTGCGGATGTAATCCTGATCCAGCGTGTCCAACAGACTTGACCGCATGATCCGCGCCAGGATGCTGGCTTGCGGCAGCGCCAGGGCGATGGCCGGCAAAGTGAGCGCCTTGAGGTTGATCAAAATGCCCTGATCCCAGCCGGGGAAACCACCGGCGGAAAACCAGCGCAGATTGATGGCAAAGACCAGAACCAGCAGCATCGCGAACCAGAAATTTGGCACAGCGATGCCCATTTGCGTCGTGCCCATGATCGCCAGATCGGCGGGTTTGCCGCGCCGCGACGCTGCGATCAGGCCGACCGGAAAGGCAATCGCGGTTGACATCAGCAGCGCATATAGCGCCAAGGGCAAGCTGATCCAGACACGGGCCAGAACCAGATCACTGACCGGCACGCGGTAGGTGTAAGAGGTGCCGAAATCCCCCGTCAGCATGCCGCCGATCCAGGAAAGATAGCGGGTGACAACGCTGCCCTCCAGCCCCAGTTGTTCACGCAGGGCGGCAACCGTGTCAGGCTGCGCGTTCAGCCCAAGCATAAACGAGGCCGGGTCGCCCGGGATCACCTCGATCACCGCAAAAATCACGATGCTGGCAGCCAAAAGGCTGAGGCTAAGCGAGATCAGGCGCGTGGCGGCAAAACGAAGCATGACGGTGATGCTAGCCCTGCAAGGAAGGGAAATCCAGCCTGATTGCGGGGCTGGTGGCCGGCCGGTATTTGCAGGCCGGACGACACCCCGCGCGCCTGCACAACCAAGCGCACGGGGGGCCTATTGCGCCGTCTTAAGCGTGGATCGCGCCGTCGCCGCAGGCCAGTGCGGCCTCGCGCACTGCTTCGGAAAATGTTGGATGCGCGTGGCAGGTGCGGGCGACGTCTTCGGCTGAGGCGCCGAATTCCATCGCGACGCAGATTTCGTGGATCAACTCGCCCGCCGCCGGTCCCATCAGATGGCAGCCAAGGATGCGGTCGGTTTCAGCATCAGCCAGGATTTTCACGAAACCTTCGCCCTGGAAAACTGCCTTGGCGCGGGCATTGCCCATGAAGCTGAATTTGCCGACCTTGTAGGCGCGGCCCTCTTCTTTCAGTTGCTCTTCGGTTTTGCCGACGCTGGCAACCTCAGGGGTGGTGTAGATCACGCCGGGAATGACGTCGTAATTGACGTGGCCGTGCTGGCCTGCGATGGATTCGGCGACGGCCATGCCCTCGTCTTCGGCTTTGTGGGCAAGCATCGGGCCTTTGACCACGTCGCCAAGCGCCCAGATGCCGTCGATATTGGTTTTCCAACCGTCAATCTCGATCTGGCCGCGGTCGTTCTTGGCAACCCCTGCAACATCCAGCCCCAATCCTTCGGTGAAGGGACGGCGGCCGGTGGCAACCAGAACGACCTCGGCCTCAAGCGTTTCTTCGGCGTCGTTCTTGCGCAGTTTGTAATTGACCTTGGCTTTGGTTTTCAGCTTTTCAACCGACTGAACGGCAGCCCCCATCACGAATTTCAGGCCCTGCTTTTTCAGGCTGCGCTGGAAGGTTTTGCAAATCTCGCCGTCCATGCCCGGCGTGATCTGATCAAGGAATTCAACCACCGTCACATCCGTGCCCAAACGCGCATAGACCGAGCCCATTTCAAGCCCGATCACGCCCGCACCGATCACCACCATCGACTTTGGCACTTTCGGCAGTTCAAGCGCGCCGGTCGAGGTGACAACCATCTTTTCATCAACCTCAACCCCCGGCAGGGTCGATGGTTCCGAGCCGGTGGCGATGACGATATTCTTGGCCGAATAGGTGTCGCCACCAACCACAACCTGACCGTTTCCGGCCAGTTTCGCCCAGCCATGGATATAGTCTACCTTGTTCTTTTTGAACAAAAATTCGATGCCTTTGGTGTTGGTTTCCACCACACCGGCCTTGTAGTCCACCATCTTGGCGAAATCGACCGACGGGGATTTCCCCATCAGGCCCATCGCGGTGAAATTATGGGTCGCCTCGTGATACATATGACTGGCATGCAGCAACGCCTTTGACGGGATGCAGCCGACATTCAAGCAAGTCCCGCCAAGCGCGCCACGACCTTCGATACAGGCGGTTTTCAGGCCAAGCTGCGCGCAGCGGATAGCGCAGACATAGCCGCCGGGGCCGCCGCCGATAATGATGACGTCATAGTTGGACATGGTGTCTCCTTGGGCAATTAGGGCCGTGTGAATTCTGGTTGCAATGCCCGGTGGTCGGGCTGGGTGTGTTGGTTTTCATGGCGTCAGATCAGCATGACTTGCTGGCCGTTTTGCAAGGCAAGCGTGACCGATATCGTCGTGGTTTCAGCGTTGGTGCAGGTAACCGGGGTGATATCGCCGCCAAGCGCGGTGATAAGTTTTTGCAGGCGATCCGCGTGGGGTGTTTGCAAGTCAACCCTAAGGATGTGCGCGCCAAAGTCCGGCATGGCAGCCGCCGGATGGGTCGGCATTTCGGGCCATTCCATGATCATCGGGGCCGCGCCATCAAGCGGGATCGCACCGTCGTCGCGCACTGCAAACCGCCAGGTCAGACCGCCTCGGGTCAGGTCGCGTGGGGTGCCAAGGTTGATGCCTTGCTGCTTTGCGATGTCAAGATCGCGATCAAGGTTGTCAGAGTTCAGCACCCAGGCATGCGGGCGCGCAGCTTTGGTCAGCCGCGCCTGCACAGCAGGGTCGCCCAGTCCGAACCAACGGGCATGGGGTGGAATATTTGCCGCAGGATCAATCGCGATAATCTCAAAGAACGTGTCGTTGCCAGTTGCCATTACCCGATTATGGGTGCCCATCAAGGGATGCGCGCCGCCAATTGGCACATCAAGGCCGCTAAGGGCACGGACATAATCAGCCCCTTGTGTCAGAGACATGCCACCAATCGCGATGTGATCAAATCGGATCATCGGGTTTCTTTCACCACATCACCGCAAGACCCATCGCCCGTGGTGTTACGGGGCGGGCAGGATGGGGCGGGCGGGTTGCAATGGGCGATAATGCCTCTCCTAAATCAGGGCGACGGAATAGAGGTAGAGCGACGCCAAAAGTCCGACCACCCAGATTACCGTCCGCACCCAGGGCGTGCCTAATGCATAAAGCACAATATAGGCCAGCCGCGCCGCCAGGAAAATCTGTGCGGCCAGCAGCGTCGCGGCACTGTTCAGCCCTAGCAACTGGATAACCAGCACCGCCGGTGCGAAATAGGCCATCGCAACGACAGTGTTATCCAGCGCGCGCTTCAGGCGGCCGGTAACTACGGACGGCTCACGCGCTTCATCGCGCGGGCCGACAAGGTACGGTATGTCCTGAGTGACGATGGCCGTCATCACCTGGGCTAGAACGGTTAACACGATCAAAGCGCCGTATAGCGCCAGGATTCCAAGTTCAGTCGTCATTGTTGCATCCCCTTTTTGATGTTGTCTCGAACGGGCGACAGATCAGCCGCCCGAACCTCTTAACACCCTTCAGGCGCGGTGTTCATGCAGCCTTGATTACAAATCCATCAACAACCTGCGTGGATCCTCGAGCGCTTCTTTCACCCGGACCAGGAATGTGACCGCGCCTTTGCCGTCAACGATCCGGTGGTCGTAGCTTAAGGCCAGGTACATCATCGGGCGGATGACGATCTCACCGTTGACGACCACCGGGCGGTCCTGGATTTTGTGCATGCCCAAGATACCCGATTGCGGCGGGTTGAGGATGGGTGAGGACATAAGTGAGCCGTAAACACCGCCGTTGGAAATGGTAAATGTGCCACCCTGCATGTCAGCCATCGACAGCTTGCCGTCGCGCGCTTTGACGCCCATTTCGGCGATCTTTTTTTCGATCATGGCAAAGCCCATCTGATCGGCATCGCGCACAACCGGCACGACCAGACCGTTGGGCGTGCCAACGGCAACCCCCATATGGACGAAGTTTTTGTAAACCACATCGGTGCCGTCGATTTCGGCATTGACGTCCGGCACCTCGTTCAGGGCGTGGCAGCAGGCTTTGACGAAGAACGACATGAAGCCCAGTTTGACGCCGTGTTTTTTCAAGAACAGGTCTTTGTATTCATTGCGCAGGTTCATTACGGCTGACATGTCCACCTCGTTATAGGTGGTCAGCATGGCGGCGGTGTTCTGGCTGTCTTTCAGACGGCGCGCGATAGTCTGGCGCAGGCGGGTCATCTTGACCCGTTGTTCGCGCTCCGCATCCTGGGCTGCGACTGGCGCACGTGGGGTGGCTGCCGGTGCCGGGGTTGGCGCCAGGGTTGGTGCCAGGGTTGGTGCAGGCGCTGCTGCCGGGGCCGGGGATTGGCTAACGGCTTTCTGTACGTCTTCTTTCATGATCCGCCCATCCCGTCCGGTGCCTGTGATCTGATCGGGGCTGACCCCTTTTTCGGCCATCAGCTTTTTGGCTGATGGCGCGTCTTCAACGTCTTTTTTGCCCGCGACGGCGGATGCCGGGCTTGCGGCGGCAGCGGGGGCCGCTGCTGCCTGGGCCGAGCCTGCAGCAGTTGCCGAAATAACCGCGAGTTTGGCGGTGTTGCTGACGGTCGTGCCTTCGGCGGCCAGGATCTCGCTTAGGATGCCTGCCTGTGGGGCGGGCACCTCAATGGATACTTTGTCGGTTTCAAGCTCACACAAAGGTTCGTCCGCTGCAACGGCGTCGCCGACCGATTTGAACCAGGTTGAAACCGTCGCTTCGGTGACGCTTTCGCCCAAGGTCGGGACCATCACGTCGATGCTGCCACCGGATGCGGCGGCAGGCGCTTGGGCTGCTGCCGGGGCAGGTGCCGCTGTTGCTACTGGCGCTGCGGTTTTGGTTTCAGCCGGGGCGGCGGCTGTCGCACCTTCGCTGATGGTTGCCAGCAAGGCATCAACGCCAACGGTGTCACCTTCGGCAGCAATGATTTCCGCCAGGGTGCCACTGGCCGGGGCCGGGACTTCGACGGTCACCTTGTCGGTTTCCAACTCGCACAGCATTTCGTCAGCCGTGACACTGTCGCCGGGTTGCTTGAACCAGGTGGCGATCGTGGCCTCGGTGACGCTTTCGCCTAAGGTCGGGACGCGGACTTCTACGGACATCGGGTTACTCCCCTTCAATGCCAAGCGCGTCATTCACGAGCGCTTCTTGTTGTTGCTTATGGGACGAGGCAAGGCCCGTCGCAGGTGAGGCCGCCGCTGCGCGACCGGCATATGTCGGGCGCTTGTTCACAGCATCAATCCGGCCCAGGATCCATTCGATGTTCGGCTCAACAAAAGTCCAGCCGCCCTGGTTTTTGGGTTCTTCCTGACACCAGATCACCTCAGCCCCCTTGAAGCGGCTCAGCTCTTTTGACATCGACATGGCCGGGAAGGGATAGAATTGCTCAAGCCGCAGCAGGTAGACATCGTCCAGCCCTGCGGCGTCGCGTTGTTCCAACAGGTCATAGTAGACCTTGCCGGAACAGATCACGACGCGGCGGATCTGGTCGTCGGATTTCAGAACCAGATCGGAATTGCCTTTCTGGGCGTCATCCCAAAGTACGCGGTGGAAAGAGGAGCCGGTTTCCAGATCCTCGATAGTGCTGACCGCCATCTTGTGGCGCAGCA
>CAYXXQ010000094.1:0-3361 GCA_964469075.1 uncultured Rhodobacter sp. | reverse complement strand
GAGGAGCCGGTTTCCAGATCCTCGATAGTGCTGACCGCCATCTTGTGGCGCAGCAGCGATTTCGGGGTCATCATGATCAACGGCTTGCGGAAACTACGATGCAATTGCCGACGCAGGATGTGGAAGTAATTGGCCGGCGTCGTGCAGTTGGCGACGATCCAATTATCTTCGGCTGACATCTGCAAGAAACGTTCCAGTTTGGCGCTGGAATGTTCCGGCCCCTGGCCTTCATAGCCGTGCGGCAGCAGCATCACGAGGCCCGACATACGCAGCCATTTGCGTTCGCCGGAACTGATGAACTGGTCAATCATGATCTGCGCACCATTAGCGAAATCGCCGAACTGCGCCTCCCACAACACCAGCGCGTTAGGTTCTGCCAGGCTGTAGCCGTATTCAAAGCCGAGAACCGCATATTCTGACAGCATCGAGTCGATGACATCGTATTGCGCCTGACCCTCTTTGATGTGGTTCAGCGGGAAATAGCGTTCTTCGGTTTCCTGGTTAATGATGCCGGAATGGCGTTGGCTGAAAGTGCCGCGCATGCTGTCCTGACCGGCCAGGCGCACGGGATAACCTTCCAGCAGCAGGCTGCCAAAAGCCATAGCTTCGGCGGTGGCCCAGTCGATGCCTTTGCCGGACTCGAGCATCTTGCGCTTGCTTTCCAGCAGGCGTTCGACGGTCTTATGAGCAGGAAAACCTTCGGGCAGGGTGGTCAGGGCTTTGCCAACCTCAGCCAACCTTGCAGGTTCAAAGGCGGTTTGCCCGCGCTGGTATTCGCTGCCCTGACGATCCAGATGCGACCAGCGGCCATCCAGCCAATCGGCCTTGTTGGGGCGGAATTCCTTGCCGGCCTCAAACTCTTCATTCAGATGGGCCTGGAAGGAAGCCTTCATATCCTCGATCTCGCCCTCTGGGATCAGGCCATCGGCCACCAGACGTTCGGTATAAAGCTGCAATGTCGTCTTGTGACGCTTGATGTTTTTGTACATCAGGGGATTTGTGAACATCGGTTCATCCCCTTCGTTATGGCCAAAGCGGCGGTAGCAGAAGATGTCCAGAACCACGTCCTTGTGGAATTTCTGCCGAAACTCGGTCGCGACTTTGGCCGCATGAACAACCGCTTCTGGGTCGTCACCATTGACGTGGAAAATCGGCGCTTCAACCATCAGCGCGATATCCGTCGGATAGGGCGAGGAGCGGCTGAAATGCGGGGCCGTGGTAAATCCGATCTGGTTATTAACCACGATATGCATGGTGCCGCCGGTCTTGTGCCCGACCAGACCTGACAGACCGAAACATTCCGCAACCACACCCTGACCGGCAAAAGCCGCATCCCCGTGCAGCAGGATCGGCAGGACGCTGGTGCGCTGGGCGTCGTTTTTCTGGCCCTGCTTGGCGCGGACCTTGCCCAGAACCACGGGGTTCACGGCCTCCAGATGGCTGGGATTGGCAGTCAGCGACAGATGCACTTTGTTGTCGTCAAATTCACGGTCGGAGCTGGCGCCAAGATGGTATTTCACATCACCCGAGCCTTCGACATCAGTTGGCTTGAAACTGCCGCCCTGAAACTCGTTGAAAATGGCGCGGTAGGGTTTGCTCATCACATTGGCAAGCACGCTAAGGCGGCCGCGATGCGGCATGCCGATGACGATTTCTTCCACCCCAAGTGCACCACCGCGCTTGATGATCTGTTCCATCGCCGGGATCAAAGCCTCGCCGCCATCAAGGCCGAACCGTTTGGTGCCCATATATTTGACATGCAGGAATTTCTCGAAACCCTCGGCTTCGACCAGCTTGTTCAGAATGGCTTTACGGCCATTCTTGGTAAACAGGATTTCCTTGCCGTAGCCTTCGATCCGTTCCTTCAGCCAACCGGCTTCTTCAGGGTTGGAGATGTGCATATATTGCAGCGCGAAGGTGCCACAATAGGTGCGTTTCACGATCGCAAGGATTTCGCGCATCGTCGCGACTTCAAGCCCCAGCACGTTATCAAGGAAAATCGGCCGATCCATGGCGGCCTCGGCAAAGCCATAGGTGCGGGGGTCAAGCTCGGGATGGGGTTTGTTGCCGTCCATTTTCAACGGGTCAAGGTCGGCGGCCAGGTGACCCCGGATACGATAGGCCCGGATCAGCATCAGCGCCCGCAGGCTGTCCAGAACCGCTTGCTGCACTTCGGCGTCGGTCAGGGTGACACCTTTTTCCTCGGCCTTGGCTTTGACTTTTTCGGCGGCTTTCTGCGGCTCAAGCGGCCATTGGCCGTCAAGGGCTGCGGTCAGGTCGTCATTGGGGACGGGCGGCCAGTCAGCGCGGTGCCAGGAAGGGCCTGCGGCTTCTGCGGTGACGTCGGCTTCGGCATCCCCAAGCGCCTTGAACCAGGCCTGCCAACTGGCATCCACCGCATTGGGATCAGTGGCGTAACGGGCATAAAGCTGTTCAATGTATTCCGCGTTATGGCTCTGCAAAAAGGACGACGCGTGAAACTGGTCATTGGGGGTTTGTTCGGTCATGGGGTTACCTCATTTCCTTCAGGAGGATTTTGGTGACAGTCGGTTCAAGGGTCGACCACGTATGGGTGCCGTTTGGGATTACAACCAGAGAAACCTTCTTGCCAGCGGCCTTTGCCGCAGCCGTGTATTGTTCAGAAAACCGTGGTCGGGTATTGCCGTCTTTGTCGCCAATCACGACAATGACGTTGGTTTTGGATGCGATACCTTGAATGAACTGGTGCGGAGATTGGGACCGGGTCCAGCTATTTTTACCGCGTCGTGAAATGCGCCATTTTGGGACATCGCATGGGCAGGACACCAGCAATACAGTATCCGCAATTCCGGGAAATCGGCCAATGACCGAGCCCATTTGCCCGGCCCCACCGGAATGGCCGATCACGATGACCTTGCGCGGTTTCAGACTGGCCTTCATAGCTAAAAGGGTGCTGGCCAGGGCATCATTGTTGCGTTTGGTGTAGAGATCGGCGACCGATCCTCCACCGATGCCGGGTGATCGGTATTTGCCATTGCCATATCCCGGCCTGTTCAAGGCAACGACGGTCGCACTAGGCACGCTTTTCGCCAAGTTAGCGGCCATCGTGTCATAGCGTCCCGGCCCGCCGTCACCATGTAAAATCACTACAAGCGTCTTTGTTCCGGTGCCCAGAACCGGCCCTTTGAGGGGGCCGAATTCAAGCGCCATTGCGAAAGGCGACGCCCAAATCGCGACCGCCAAAACCGTCAAAACCCGCAGAGCAGGCTGCACAATGGCATTTCGCAAAGCCTGTGCTGCCTGCGAGGATTTGATTTGGGATTTTGCCGCTGGTGCTTTCATTTAGCCAATCGCCTTCAACACATCCTCGCCCAGCCCGGCG
>CAYXXQ010000093.1:0-10635 GCA_964469075.1 uncultured Rhodobacter sp. | reverse complement strand
TCAAACATCGCCCCACGCGCCAAAACAGGGGCTTCATGAATAATTGCGGTTAAATAACTAGGGCTGCTCGCCAAAGCCTGACCTCCTGTTCGAATCAATTTCAACCAGATTGCAAGTTTGGTTTTAACGAGAGGTAAAGGATCAAATTTGATGGAAACGACTAGGCGCTGGCAACACTTTGGTAACCCTGGCTGGCTAGCGTGTTTTCTGTTGGGGGCCCGCCTGAATAAGGAGGGGTTGCATGATAGATTGGGCTCGTGTGAACGAACTAAAAAATGACCTTGGCGCCGGTGATTTCGGTGAGGTTATCGACTTGTTTTTGGAGGAGGTTGAAGAAGTGATAGATCGATTGCGACAATATCCAGATCCCGGATCGTTGGAGCAGGAGCTGCATTTTTTGAAAGGCAGCGCCCTAAACTTGGGCTTTGATCAGATGGGATCGCTTTGCGCACAGGGCGAAGATCAGGCCGCTTCAGGCCGTGCCGATACCGTTCCGATCGCACAGATCGTGTCGGTTTTTGATGTGTCCAAATCCGAGTTCTTGTCGCAAGTCGGCGCAAGATGATGCGGGCCGTCAGATCAGAAACTGCGTCAGCGCCTCGTTTTCAGTGATGTCTTGATAAGCCATGCCAGCTTGTTCCATCCGCGCGCATATGCCTGGGAAATCGTCGGGATCCTTGGCTTCGATCCCGATCAGGACCGACCCGAAGTTGCGGGCAGATTTCTTGAGATATTCAAACCGGGTGATGTCGTCATCCGGGCCAAGGATGCTTAGAAACTCTTTCAACGCACCCGGCCTTTGGGGGAACCGCAGGATGAAGTATTTCTTCAAACCAGCAAACTTCAGCGCGCGTTCTTTGACTTCTGGTAAGCGTTCGAAATCAAAGTTACCGCCCGAGGTAATGCAAACGACCTTGCGTCCACGTATCTGGTCTTTCAGATCGCGCAGCGCGTCAATTGAGAGTGCGCCTGCGGGCTCCAGCACAATTCCTTCCACGTTCAGCATTTCAACAATTGTCATGCAAATGCGATCTTCCGGGGCTTTCAGGACATGGCTTGGATCAATGCTTTTCAAGGCGGCAAAAGTCTTATCGCCGATCCGCGCGACCGCTGCGCCATCAACAAATGAATCAACTTTTTTCAAGGACACGGGCGCGCCATTGGCGATGGCAGCTGTTAAGCTGGCACCGCCTGCGGGTTCGACAAACCGAAACGTAGTTTGCGGCGACAGGGCGTTCAGATAGGTGACAACCCCTGCGGACAAACCGCCGCCACCGACCGGCAGGATCACAAGGTCAATCGGTTCGGACATCTGTTCCAGCAATTCGGCTGCGACTGAGGCCTGGCCTTCGATCACGTCATCGTCGTCAAAAGGCGGCAGAAATACTGCGTTTTCAGCGGAGCAGAAAGCTTGTGCTGCCTTCAGCGTGTCTTCAAAATAGTCGCCAACAAGCCTGATTTCGATATTGTCGCCACCAAAAACCCGGGTTTTGTCAACTTTCTGCTGCGGGGTCGTGATCGGCATGAAAACGACCCCACTGACATCAAAATGCTTGCAGACAAAGGCTACCCCCTGGGCGTGGTTCCCGGCTGAGGCGCAGACAAATCTGGTGCGGGTTGGATTGACCTCAAGATGTTTGCGCATCGCGTTAAACGCACCCCGGATCTTGTAGGATCGCACAGGCGACAGGTCTTCGCGTTTCAAGTAGATGTCAGCGTCATATCGTTGCGACAGAAAATCGTTTCGCTGCAGGGGTGTTTCCGCAAACAGCTTACGCATTTCCCGGCGGGCGGCGATGGCCTGGGCGACAAAATCTGACATGAACCCTCCGCGGTCACAAATGACGTTGCACTTTGGCGCGGCAGGCCTGGGGTTTCAACGCGACTTTTGCGCCTGTCAGGTTGCGTCGCTGCCAAAAACAAAATAAACCGCGCGCCAGAAACCCCCAAGCCCGGAGAACTCCTCGTGTCTGCACCTAAAAAAGTCGTTCTTGCCTATTCCGGAGGTTTGGATACCTCGATCATCCTGAAATGGTTGCAAACCGAATATGGCTGCGAAGTGGTCACATTCACCGCCGACCTTGGCCAGGGGGAGGAGCTTGATCCGGCCCGCAAGAAAGCTGAACTTCTGGGGATCAGCCCGGACAACATCTATATTGAGGACGTGCGCGAAGAATTTGTCCACGATTTCGTCTTTCCGATGTTTCGCGCCAATGCGGTCTACGAGGGGCTTTATCTGCTGGGCACCTCAATCGCGCGTCCATTGATTTCCAAGCGTTTGGTCGAGATTGCTGCCGAAACCGGAGCTGATGCCGTGGCGCATGGGGCGACGGGCAAGGGCAATGACCAGGTGCGGTTTGAACTGGCGGCCTATGCGCTGAACCCGGATATCCGCGTCATCGCCCCCTGGCGGGAATGGGATCTGACCAGCCGCACCAAACTGCTGGATTTCGCTGAAAAAAACCAAATTCCGATTGCCAAAGACAAGCGCGGCGAAGCGCCGTTTTCCGTCGATGCCAACCTTCTGCACACCTCAAGCGAAGGCAAGGTGCTGGAAGACCCGGCGGTGGCGGCACCGGATTACGTCTATCAGCGGACGGTGCATCCCGAAGATGCCCCCAACACCCCGGAATACATTGAAATCACGTATGAAAAAGGCGATCCTGTGGCGATCAACGGCACCGCCCACAGCCCGGCAGAAATGCTGACGGCGTTGAATGAATACGGCGGAAGGCACGGTATTGGCCGGCTTGATCTGGTCGAAGGCCGGTTTGTTGGCATGAAAAGCCGGGGCATTTATGAAACCCCTGGCGGCACAATCATGCTGGAAGCGCATCGCGGGATTGAATCAATCACGCTGGATCGCGGAGCGGCGCATCTGAAAGATGAGCTGATGCCTAAATATGCTGAGCTGATTTATAATGGTTTCTGGTTCAGTCCAGAGCGTGAGATGCTGCAAGCCTTGATTGATCACAGCCAGCAATTCGTCAGCGGAACGGTGCGCCTGAAGCTTTACAAAGGCTCGGCTCACACGGTTGGGCGCTGGTCGGATTATAGTCTTTATTCCGAACAGCATGTGACTTTTGAGGATGATCAAGGGGCATATGATCAGAAAGATGCCGCTGGGTTCATCAAGATCAACGCCCTCAGGTTGCGGCTTTTGGCCATGCGGGCGCGCACCAAAGGCTGATCGCAACCGCTGGCGCCTCCAAACATCGGCAGTTTTGCAACAAAAGCGTGTTGTTCCCGTTGAGGCGCGCGGTTTTTTCCGTGCGTAATCGCAACTGTCTGGTATTGTTTCCAATAAGGCACAGATCGCACCCAAGGCGACGAACACGACCTAGAGCAGAAACAATTTAACGGCCGGAGGCAAGCCGTGCCAACCACGACCATAACGATTTACGAAGTACCCAATTCTTACGTCTATCTTGGCACCAGCCCGACAATCTCGGCCACGTTTTCAATGGTTATTGTCGATGGTGACACCCGTTTGCACAGCAACGAAGGCACCGATCCGGGGTCGGCACAAGAGTTAACGGTGGACGGTACACCGGTTGATTCCTACCAGTTCTTTTACGACGACATCATCACCATTAACGGTGGCACGGAAACGATCAAAACGTTTCAGTTGACCATTGGCGGCACCACCCGGTCATTTGTGATGAGCGATGATGGCCCGAGTATTCCTGGCGCCGGGGTGGGGGTTTCCTTCACGCTGGACAGTTACGAAAACTACACGCCGATTCCCTATGCAGATATCGCTTGTTTTGTGCGGGGTACCCGCATTCGCATGGCGACCGACAACCGGCGGGTTGAGGAACTGGAAATCGGCGATTTGGTGCAGACGGTTGACAACGGCTTACAGCCGATCCGTTGGATTGGACGCTCACCTTTATCAGTGCGTGAATTGCTGGCGCGCCCGCACCTGCGCCCGATTGTCATTCCCGCCGATAGTTTCGGGTTGTCGCGCCCCAAGCGTGATTTGCATGTTTCGCCCCAGCACCGGGTGCTGATCGAAGGCTGGCAGGCTGAGTTGAATTTTGGCGCGAGGCAGGTGCTGGCCTCAGCGAAATCGCTGGTTGGGCGCAATGGCATCCACGTTGATGAGGCCGCGCGCGAGGTGGCGTATTATCACTTCATGTTTGATCAACATGAGGTCGTTTTCAGCGAAAGCCTGCCAACCGAAAGCTTCCTGATCGGCGATACCATTCGCGACGGAATGGACGATGCCCAGTTGCAGGAAATCCTGGAACTGTTCCCGGAACTTGCCACCGCCGGCCGCGACATCACCCAGACACCAGCCCGCCCGATCCTGAAGGCGTTCGAGGCGAGGGTTCTGGGCGATCTGGCCGCCTGATCCGGCTGTCACAAGCTGAATTTGGCCATGCGTTTATAATAGGGCATGGCCGCTCCCAACACCGGTTTCAGCGGTTTGGGCACTGTCGGCAAAGGCCCTTCCGGGTCGGCAAACCCGGTTGATTTCCAGACGGCACCATACCAGTGCTGCGCCCAAACCCCGTCATCTTTATGCCCGCCTTTCGGCCAGGCCAACATCTGAGGCATGAACTGCAAACCGATTGAGCGGCAAAGCTTGCGCAACTGCGCTTCGGGGTTTTCGCGAATGGCGATGGAATCCATTACCGGCGGGGTTGTGCCTGTGTTCTGACAAACCTGATCAAACAACTCGGCTTGCTGGCGAAATCCGATGTCTTCCAAAGTCGGGTTTTCCCGTTTGGCGGCATAGCTAGCGATGACCCGTGCGGGATCGCGGATTAGAAAGACATTGGTGCAATCCTTGATCCAACCTCGGTCAAACCCGTCGATCATATGTTGGGTCATATGCTTTTGATAAAAAACGGTTTTACCGCTCGGCACAGCCCCAAGGCACCCTTTGATCACAGCGTCAGGATCGGTCAAGCCGGTGGCAAGGATTTGATCGCGCATCGGGTGATCAAGACCGGTCGCCTTCAAATAGGCGGCATAAAACGGTTCGTCCCAGACAGCGCAATCCGGCCGCGCGCCAAAGGCATACATCATAGCCGTGGAAAGATTGCGTGGCCCGGACCACAGTGCAATCCTCATGCCCTTGCCTTTGCGCAGTGACCTTGCACATGCCGGGCATACAGGTCGCGGATTTTTGTCGTGACCGGGCCTAAACTGCCGTCACCGATGGTGCGTCCGTCGATCATTGAAACCGGGGTTTGCGCGCCGAAAGTGCCAGTCAAAAACGCTTCATCGGCGCCATAGGTGTCAACAAGGGAGTAGTTCCTCTCAAATACCTCGATCCCGGCGTCGCGGCACAGGTCGATCACCTTTTGCCGGGTGATGCCGTTCATGCAGTAATCCCCGGTCGAGGTCCAAACCACGCCCTTGCGCACGATGAAAAAGTTGCAGGCGTTGGTGGTGTTCACAAAGCCGTTGATGTCCAGCATCAGCGCCTCATCCGCCCCGGCTTTTTCGGCCGCAATGCAAGCAAGGATGCAGTTCAGCTTGCTGTGAGAGTTCAGTTTCGGATCCTGCGTCATCGGCAATCCACGGATATGCGGCACCGTGGCCAGGCGGATCGGTCGGGGGATCATGGGGCGCGAATGCTCCATAATAATCACCATCGTCGGCCCAGATCTTGACAGCGACGGGTGCTGAAACGGCTTCACCTTCACACCCCGCGTCACCATCAGGCGGGCGTGCACATCGGTGTGCATTTCGTTGGCCTGCCGGGTCGCCTCCAATGCTGCAATCACCCCGGCCCGATCAAGACTGATATCAAGGTCGATGGCTTTGGCGGCCTCAAACAGCCGGTCGATATGTGCGTCTAAAAACGCCCAGACCCCATCATAAAGGCGCAGCCCTTCCCAGATGCCGTCGCCAAGCATGAAACCACTGTCATAGACCGAAACCTTGGCCTGATCGCGCGGCACGATCTGGCCGTTGACATAGATTAATATGCCGTCGTTGCGGGCGTCTTCTTCTGCCTGGTGGGTTGTGACCTCTGCCGTCATGCTTGCCTCCGATGTTTTGGCGGACGATAGGCGGCGGTTCTGCAAAGGCCAAGAGGTTTCAATCCATCACCCCTGCGTGACCTCACGCCCATGTCAGTTGTATTTCAGTCGCAACCGGCGGAAGACCTTGGGCAGAAACGAAAGGAAATCCCATGTCTGTACTGCGCCCGTTTTTTCTGTTCCTGGTCATCCTGTTTGGCCTGACCCTGCAAATCAACACGGTTCACGCCCGTGATATCCAGACGGCAATTATTGCCGGTGGATGCTTCTGGTGCGTTGAAGCGGATTTTGACAAGGTCAAAGGCGTGATCGAAACGACCTCGGGCTATACTGGCGGGTCGACCAAGAACCCGACCTATAAGCAAGTTACCAAAGGTGGCACTGGTCACTACGAGGCAGTGCGGATCAAATTTGATGCCGATGTGATATCTTATCGTGAACTGCTTGATATCTTTTGGCGCACGATTGATCCGCTGGATGCAGGCGGGCAGTTTTGTGATCGTGGCGACAGCTATCGCAGCGCCGTTTTCGTGCGCGGCAAGTCACAAGCCGACGCCGCAGCTGCGTCAAAAGCTGCGGCAGATGCCGCAATTTCCGGCAAGATCGTCACACCTATTCTGAACGCCGCAACGTTTTATCCAGCCGAGGCGTATCACCAGAATTACTATCTGGGCAGCAAGCGGGTCATCACCCGGTTTGGCGTGATCAAGCAATCCGTGGCCTACAAAAACTACCGCAAGGGCTGTGGTCGCGACAAACGCGTGCGCCAGATCTGGGGCGCTGCGGCCCCATTTGCGACGGGTTCGTGAGGGCTACATAAAAGCGTAGGCGTTGTTGATCAGAACGATCCGCACCGCATAAAGCGCGACCAGAAAGATCAGCGGCGCCAGATCAAGCCCGCCCATATCCGGCAGGAATTGCCGGATTTTGGCGTAGATCGGCTCTAGCAAACGGTTCAGGCCGTACCAGACTTGCGCAACAAGTGACTGGCGCAGGTTCAGAACCTGAAAGTTGATCAGCCAACTCATGATGATATGGGCGATCACGATGAACCAGGCGATATCCAGCACCAGCATCAGAATTTGTATCAGGGAAGCCATGTCACGCCTTTACTTATCTTTCAGATTGCCCAGACCTAATCAGCCTGACCAGTGATCGCAAGGCCAACCTGTTTGATGCAACATCCTGCTTGCACTTGGCCTCGGGCTGACGCAAGCAATTCCCGTCAAGTCAGGAGGCCGGATCATGTATCCCATATTTCGTTTCGCTAAAGAAATGGCGATCCATGCGCGTGTCGGGACGTTGCCGCTGGGCGAAATCCACCGGTCGACCCATATCTGTTGGCCCTGGGATGTCGACCCCTGGTTGGAGATGAACAACGGCCGGACCTTAACCCTGTTTGATCTTGGCCGGCTGCCGATGGTGCATCGGGCCGGCATGTTGCCTGCTTTGAAAGCCAATGGCTGGGCAGTCGCGGTGGCCGGGGCATCGGTTCGGTATCGCCGCCGGGTGCGGATGTTTCAGCGATTTTCAATGCAAAGCGCGATCCTGGGCTGGGATGCGCGGTTCATGTATTTCCAGCAAAGCATGTGGTCAAAAGGCGAGGCGACCTCGTCAATCCTGCTGCGCATGGCAATCACAGATGCGTCCGGCATCCTAGCCCCCGCACGCATGGCGGCGGAACTTGGCTGGCCGGAAACCTCACCCACGTTGCCGGAATATGTCACCGCCTGGATCAAGGCCGAGGCCAAACGCCCCTGGCCACCCACCGTCTGATCGGGATTTCCCTTGCTCTGTTGATGCGAAAGCTGTCTTATTCCCGCAAATATAAAAACAGGGACGGGGAAATATTATGGGCGAAGTTTCGCACAAGAAAAAGATTTGGGGCTGGATGTTTTTTGACTGGGCCAGCCAGCCATATAACACACTGGTTCTGACCTTCATTTTCGGCCCTTATTTTGCGCAGATCGTGTCCAACGACCTGATGGCGGGCGGCATGGCCGAGGGTGCCGCGCGCGCTCAGGCCCAAAGCTATTGGGGCTGGGGGCTGACGGTTGTTGGCGTGATCATCGCGCTGATGGCGCCGGTCATTGGCGCGATTGCCGACAACAGCGGCAAGCGCATGCCCTGGATTTGGTTTTTCTCAGGAATGTATGTGGTTGGCGCCCTTGGTCTATGGTGGGCAACACCACCGTCGTTCAACATAATCCTGATCCTGGTGTCGTTTTCGATCGGCATGATCGGCATGGAATTCGCAACCGTTTTCACCAACGCTATCCTGCCAGATCTGGGTAAAAAGGAAGAGCTCGGGCGGATTTCAGGTTCCGGCTGGGCCTTTGGCTACTGGGGCGGTGTCTTGTTGCTGGCGCTGATGCTGGTTCTGTTCGCGGAAAGCGAGAAGGGCGTTACCCTGATCGGGATTGAACCGATCTTTGGCCTTGATCCAGAAATGCGCGAAGGCACACGTTCGGTTGGCCCGCTGACAGCGCTTTGGTACGCGGTATTCATGATCCCGTTTTTTATGTGGGTGAAGGAAAAACCACGCCCCGTGGCAACTGGTCGGATCGGCGTTTCGCTGGCGGTGAAAGAACTGGTGATCACCATCAAGAAACTTCCGGCAACCACCAGCCTGTTTGCCTATCTTGCGTCGTCAATGTTCTACCGCGATGCGCTGAACGGCATGTTCACATTCGGCGGCATCTATGCCTTTGGCGTACTTGGCTGGTCGGTCGTGGATGTCGGTGTCTTTGGCATTCTGGCGGCGATCACGGGTGCGATTTTTGCCTGGGCTGGGGGCCTTATGGATCAGCGCAAAGGGCCAAAGCCGGTGATCGTTACCGGCATTTTCGTGCTTCTGGTGGTCTGTATCGCGGTTGTAATGATCTCCCGCGAAAGCGTTTTTGGCATCCCGGTCGGGGCCGACAGCAGCTTGCCTGACATCGCGTTTTACATCTGCGGCTGCCTGATCGGCGCGGCTGGCGGGGCGTTGCAATCGTCGTCGCGTACGATGCTGGTGCGCCAGGCAAACCCCGCGCGCATGACTGAGGCCTTCGGTCTTTACGCGTTATCGGGCAAGGCGACGTCCTTTCTGGCACCTTTCGCGATTGCCGTGACGACCAGCATCACCGGCAGTCAGCGACTTGGCGTCACACCGCTGATCGCGTTGTTTGCAATCGGATTGATATTGATGTTTCTGGTGACACCGGATCGTCAAACGGCTGAGGAATGATTTTCACAGACAATTTTGGAAAACTCGCGTTGCTTCTGGTTTCGGCCCTGTTTCTGGCCGGAACCAGCCATGTTGAAAGAAAACCGACCGATCCATTGGCAAACAGTTTGTTTGGCGCCCACAAAACGGGGTCACAGCAGACGCCAAAGGTCGTCGGCTTTTATTCAAAGGGCTGCGTCGCCGGGGCAGAGCAGTTGCCTGAAACCGGCCCGACCTGGCAGGCCATGCGCCTAAGTCGGAACCGCCATTGGGGCCATCCGGAGCTGATAGATTTTATCAAAACCCTATCGGTCAGCGCTACCAAACAGGGCTGGGCCGGACTTTATGTCGGGGACATGTCGCAGCCGCGCGGCGGGCCGATGACCTCGGGCCACCAGTCACATCAGTCCGGGCTGGACGTTGATATCTGGATGCTGCCGCCCAAACGGCTGAACCTGTCGGTCGCCCAACGCGAAAGCCTGTCGTCGATTTCCGTCAGAACCGAGGATCAGCGCCGCATCAACGGCAACTGGACGCCCGCGCATATGGAAGTCATCAAGGCCGCCGCCAAAGACCCGCGGGTTGACCGGATTTTCGTGGCCGCCGCCGTCAAGATCGAGATGTGCCGAACCGCAGGCAAGGACCGTCGCTGGCTGCAAAAGGTCAGGCCGCTTTACGGCCATAACTACCATTTCCACGTGCGGCTGAAATGTCCCAAAGGCTCCCCCCAGTGTGTGAAGCAGACGCCTGTGACCAAGGTTTCCAAGGGCGATGGCTGCGATAAATCGCTGGAATGGTGGGTGACGGATTATCTGACGCCACCCAAGGTTGACCCAGGCAAAAAACCGCCAAAGGTCAAGCCGAAGCCGACAAAACCCAAGCCCCGGCGGGCGCGTGAAATGATCCTGGCCGATTTGCCGAAACAATGCCGCAAAGTGCTCACCTCAGAATGAGGGCAGGGATTTTCGGGATTTTGCTGGCGGTTTTCGCCGGTTTTGCCTCAGCGGATGTCGTGGTCGTCGGCAGCTACACCTGGCTGGAAAGCCAACTTGGTTTTGGCGGGTTTTCAGGGTTGGAAGTCTCGCAAGACGGGCGCAGCTTCACCGCAATCTCTGACCGTGGGCAGATCGTTTCTGGCCGTTTTGATCGTAAAAATGGCGTCATAGCCAAAGTCGTGGCTGACCCGCTGGCGCCTCTGCGCCGGGCCGATGGGCGTGTGATCAAGGATCAGGAAAACGACTCCGAAGGGTTGGCGATCAGTGCGTCCGGGCAGGTTTATGTGTCCTATGAGGGGCTGGATCGGATCTGGCAGCATGATCTGTCGGGCCGGTTTTTGGCCAGCCTGCCAAACCATGTCGATTTCGCGACCTTCCAGGATAACTCAGCGCTAGAGGCATTGGCGGTCGATCGGGCGGGCACGCTTTACAC
>CAYXXQ010000092.1:0-10653 GCA_964469075.1 uncultured Rhodobacter sp. | reverse complement strand
GTCCGGCGAACCCCCAATTTTCTTCCGGCCCCTGCACCAAACCGAAAGGTTGGACGCTGGCGGCATTGTCAGACGCCGCTCTTGGCCGGTCGCATCGCGCCGCAGTTGGCAAGGCCAAGCTGAAGGACGCGATTGATCAGACCCGTACCGTTCTGAGCATCCCTGAGGATTACCGGATCGGCATCGTGCCGGCATCGGACACCGGCGCGGTTGAAATGGCGCTGTGGTCGATGCTGGGCGCGCGCGGCGTTGATATGCTGGCCTGGGAAAGTTTCGGCGCTGGCTGGATCACCGATGTGGTCAAGCAGTTGAAACTGGACGTGACCGAACACAAGGCCGACTATGGCCTGTTGCCAGACCTTACCAAAGTCGATTTTGACAATGATGTGGTGTTCACCTGGAACGGCACCACCTCGGGCGTGTGCGTGCCGGATGGCGACTGGATTGATGCGGACCGCAAGGGGCTGACGATCTGTGATGCAACATCGGCAGCCTTTGCGATGGACCTGCCCTGGGACAAGCTGGATGTCACCACCTTCAGCTGGCAAAAAGTGCTGGGCGGCGAAGCGGCGCATGGCATGCTGGTGCTGTCTCCGAATGCGGTTGAGCGGCTGGAAACCTACACCCCCGCCTGGCCCCTGCCGAAGATCTTTCGCATGACCAAAGGCGGCAAGCTGATCGACGGGATTTTCGTTGGCGAAACGATCAACACCCCGTCGATGCTGGCGGTTGAGGATTACTTGCAAGCGCTTGATTGGGCGCAAGCGCAAGGTGGGCTGAAAGGCCTGATCGCACGCGCCAATGCCAACACCAAGGCGATTGCCGATTTTGTCGAACTGCACGACTGGATCGACTTTCTGGCGCATGACCCGGGATCGGTGTCCAACACCTCGGTCTGTCTGAAATTCACTGACAAGCGCATCCTTGATGGGGCTGTTTTCGCCAAAGCCGTGGCCAAACGGCTGGCTGACGAAAACGCAGCGCTTGATGTCGGTGCCTATCGTGACGCGCCTGCCGGTCTGCGCATCTGGTGCGGCGGCACGGTTGAGGCCGATGACATCCAGGCGATGCTGCCCTGGCTGGAATGGGCGTTTCAGGCCGAGGTTTCTGCCCTTTAATCGCGACAGCCCCGGACAGGTTCCGGGGCCTCCCCCTCCCCTTTTTTATTGCAAATGGCCCCGGACCTGATCCGGGGTTGCGATCCAGACCCAAAGGACCATGACAATGGCACCCAAAGTACTCGTCTCCGACAAACTCAGCGAAACCGCCGTGCAGATCTTTCGTGATCGCGGCATCGAGGTGGATTTTGAACCCAACCTCGGCAAGGACAAGGACAAACTGGCCGAGGTGATTGGCAAGTATGACGGGCTTGCGATCCGTTCGGCCACCAAAGTGACGGACAAGATCCTGGCCAATGCGACCAACCTGAAAGTCATCGCCCGCGCCGGTATCGGCACGGATAATATCGACAAGGACGCGGCCTCCAAGAAAGGCGTGATCGTGATGAACACGCCGTTTGGCAACATGATCACCACCGCCGAACATGCGATTGCGATGATGTTCGCCGTGGCGCGGCAAATCCCTGAGGCCAGCGCCTCGACCCATGCCGGTAAATGGGAGAAATCGAAATTCATGGGGGTTGAACTGACCAACAAGACCCTCGGCGTGATCGGGGCTGGCAATATCGGTGGCATCGTCTGTGACCGCGCGCGCGGCCTGAAGATGAAGGTGATCGCTTATGACCCGTTCCTGTCGCATGAAAAGGCTGACACGATCGGCGTGGTAAAGGTTGAGCTGGACGATCTGCTGACCCGCGCTGATTTCATCACCCTGCACGTGCCGCTGACCGACAGCACCCGCAACATCCTGTCGCGCGAAAACCTTGAGAAAACCAAGAAAGGTGTGCGCATCATCAACTGTGCGCGTGGCGGGTTGGTTGATGAGGTTGCGGTGGCTGACATGCTGAAATCCGGCCATATCGCCGGGGCTGCTTTTGACGTGTTCGCGGTGGAACCCGCCACCGAAAACCCGCTGTTCAACCTGCCAAACGTCGTCTGCACCCCGCATCTTGGCGCCGCCACGACCGAGGCGCAGGAAAACGTTGCCCTGCAAGTGGCCGAACAGATGTCAAACTATCTGCTGACCGGCGCGGTTGAAAACGCGCTGAACATGCCATCGGTAACGGCGGAAGAGGCGAAGGTGATGGGCCCCTGGCTGAAACTGGCCGAACATCTTGGCAGCTTTTCCGGCCAGTTGACGGACGAGCCGATCAAGGCGATCAACATTCTTTATGACGGTGTGGTCGCGAAAATGAACCTGGAGGCGCTGAATTGTGCGGTGGTTGCCGGGATCATGAAAAAGGCCAATCCGGATGTGAATATGGTGTCAGCCCCGGTTGTCGCCAAGGAACGCGGGATCAAAATCTCGACCACCAATCAGGATAAATCCGGGGCGTTTGACGGGTATATCAAGGTTACGGTGGTGACGGATCAGCGCGAACGCTCGCTGGCGGGGACGGTGTTTTCCGACAAAAAACCGCGTTTCATCCAGATCAAAGGCATCAATATCGACGCCGAGATCGGTCGTCACATGGTTTACACCACCAACAAGGACGTGCCGGGGATCATCGGCGCACTTGGCGGAACGATGGGGCGCAATGGCGTTAACATCGCGAACTTTACTTTGGGCCGGTCCGACGTTGGCGGCGATGCGATTGCGCTGCTCTATGTCGATCAGCCGATACCGGATACAGTGATCGCAGAGCTGCGTGAAACCGGCAAATTCAACCAGATCAAACCACTGGTTTTTGACGTCGCTTAAGGCGGTTTCGCAAACACCTGCCACCCCCGTCTTATAGTCGGGGGTGGCGCAGGCGGCAGGTGCAAGGGCGCGCCATTCAGGCCACAAATTGCGGTTGCGTGCCGCGCAGACTTGCCACATGCAACTGGCCTGTTAATCTGACGACTTCGATTGTTTCAGAGGATTCTCATGCGATTTTCAGCCCTTGCCGCCGCCGCCCTGCTTTTGTTCAGCCAAACTGCTGATGCCGCGACCTGTGGCGGTAATTTCAACAATTTTCTGACCGAACTGAAGGCCGAAGCGATTGCCAAGGGCCATTCACGTCAGGTGGTGAACCGGTTTTTCCAAACCGCAACGCTTGATCCAAACGTCATCCGCCGCGACCGCGCGCAGGGCATTTTCAAATCCACCTTCACTGATTTCGCCGGCAAGGTGATCAGCAAGAACCGCATGGATCACGGCCGCAATAACGCCCGCAAATATAAGTCGGTGTTTGATCAGGCCGAACGGACCTACGGCGTTGACCGCAACGTCATTCTGGCGTTCTGGGCGCTGGAAACCGATTACGGAGCGTTTCAGGGCGATATCAATACCGCCAACGCGCTGATCACGCTGGCGCATGATTGCCGCCGTCCGGAGCTTTTCCGGCCGCAGATTTTTGCCGCCATAGATCTTTATGAGCGCGATGATTTTGATCCGGCAAGTACCACCGGCGCCTGGGCCGGTGAAATAGGCATGGTGCAAATGCTGCCCGAAGATATCTTGCATCTGGGCGTTGACGGCGATGGTGACGGCCATATCAACGTCAAGACCAGCGCCCCGGACGCATTGCTGTCGGGCGCGCATATGTTGCAGAATCTAGGCTGGCGTGCGGGGGAGCCTTGGCTGGTCGAAGTCTCGGTTCCTGGCAATCTGGACTGGTTTGAAACCGGGCTTGAAACCCAGAAATCGGTGCGCGACTGGGCCCGGCTTGGGGTGAAACCGACGCATGGCAACATGCCTGACGGGGGGCTGTCCGCCTCGATCCTGTTGCCGCAGGGGCGGTTTGGACCGGCCTTCATGGCTTTGCCGAATTTCCGGGTCTATTTTGAATGGAACCAAAGTTTCGTCTATGTCACGACGGCGGCCTATTTCGCCACCCGTCTGGCCGGGGCACCGGTGTTCAGCCGTGGCAATCCCGAGGTGGGACTGTCGGATGGCGAGATGAAAGCCCTGCAACAAAAACTGCGCGCACGCGGCCATGATGTTGGCAAAATCGACGGCATATTAGGGTCTGGAACGCGCGCTGCGGTCAGGCTGGAACAGCGGCGTTTGCGCATGCCGGCGGATGCCTGGCCGACCAGGGCGCTGTTGTCAAAGCTTTAAGGCAAGCTGGTGGCTGGCCGGTTAGGGCAGCCCTAAGCAACCAGTTTTTCGGCCCGGCTAAGGTCAACCGACACCAGTTGGCTGACGCCCTGTTCAGCCATCGTCACCCCAAACAGCCGATCCATGCGGGCCATCGTGACTGCGTGGTGGGTGATGATCAGAAAGCGGGTCTGGGTCTGGCGGCTCATCTCGTCCAACAGGTCGCAAAACCGGGTGACATTGGCGTCGTCAAGCGGCGCGTCAACCTCGTCCAGCACGCAGATCGGGGCCGGGTTGGCCAGAAAAACCGCAAAGATCAGCGCCAGCGCGGTCAGGGTCTGTTCGCCGCCTGACAGCAGGCTGAGGGTCGAAAGTTTCTTGCCCGGCGGCTGGCACATAATCTCAAGCCCGGCCTCAAGCGGGTCGTCGCTTTCGACCAGCACCAGCTTGGCCTCGCCACCGCCAAACAAATGGCGAAACAGCAGTTCAAAGTTCTTGTTCACCTGTTCAAACGCGGTCAGCAGCCGCTCCCGGCCTTCCTTGTTCAAACTGGAAATACCGGTTCTGAGCTTGGCAATCGCGGCTTCCAGATCGGCCTTTTCAGCCGTCAGCGTGTCAAATTCCAGCTGCACTTCGCGCGCGTCTTCTTCGGCCCGCAAATTGACCGCCCCAAGTGCGTCGCGTTGGCGGCGCAGACGGGCAACGTCCAGTTCGATCTGATCGGACGAGGGCATCTGATCAGGATCGCCACCCAGGGTTTCCAGAAGGTCAGCCGGGGCCGTGCCAAGGTCTTCGTCGATCCGTTCGGCAGCCGTTTCCACCTGCACCCGCGCGGCATCGGCCATCGCATCGGCGCGGGCGCGGGCTTCGCGGGCGTCGGCGGCTTGCCGCTCGGCCTCGCGCTCAGAACTGACGGCGTCGCGCAGGGCGGTTTCGCCCTCGGCCAGCGCGTCTGAGGCGGCGCTTCGGCGGGTTTCGGCGGTGCGGATCGCATCGCTTAGCTGATCGCGTTTGGCGATGATTTCTTCGGGGGCAGCCTTGGCTTCGGCCAGTTCTGCCTGGCTTGCGGACTTGCGTTCTTCCAATTCCCCGATCCGCTTGCCGGCGGTTTCCAGACGGTGCCGCCAGCCGCTGACTTCCTTGATGATTTCCTGGCTGCGACGCAGACGTTGTTCGCCTTCGCGGCGCAATTCATCCGCCATCGAGCGGCGTGACATCATCGCCATTCGGGCCGCTTCTACGGCCACTTTAACGGCCTCAACCCCGGCGCGGGCGTCGTCAAGATTTTCAAGCCCGGCCACGGCGATTTCGGCTTCTTTCATCATGCCGCGGTTGGCCAGGGCCTCTTCCTCGTGGCGTTTTACGGCCAATCGGGCAGAGTCAAGGCGGCTTGCTGCGATGCTTTGATCGGCCTCGCTGCGGGCGACGGCGCGGGCGCAGGTTGTCATCGCTTCGTCCGCGGCGCGGCGTTCGACCCGGCAGGTTTTGTCGGCCTCAGCCAAGGCGGCCAGGGCTGTGCTGAGTTTTGCGTGATCGGCGACGGCGGCCTTGGCGCGGGTTTCGGCGGCGGTCAGGGATATGGTCAGATCTTCCAGCCGGTTGATCTGTTGCAACCTTAGGGCGGCGGCGGATGGCGCGTCTTCGGCGGCGGCACGAAACCCGTCCCAGCGCCAAAGATCACCTTCAACAGAAACCAGCCGCTGGCCCGGCAGCAGCAACGACTGCAATCGCGCGCCATCCGCTGTGGCAACGATGCCAACCTGCGAGATCCGCCGCGCCAGCACATGCGGCGCGCGCACCACATCCGCCAGCGCCGCGACGCCGGGCGGCAACGGCTGATCGCTTGGATAATCCGGCAGTTCGGCCCAGCCAGTGCCGGTTGCATCCGCAACTTCCGGCACGCGCAGATCATCCGCAAGGGCCGATCCAAGGGCCGCTTCATAGCCTTTGCTGACCCGGACCTGATCCAGCAATTGCGCGACCTCGGCCCGTTCACGATCAACCAGCCGGTTCAGCGCCTTGACCTCGGCCCTTAGGGCGTTGGCCTCCCCTTCCGCTTCGGATCGTGCGGCGCGGGCTTCGGCTTCTTCCACTTGTTTTTCGCTGCGCGCGGCTTCGGCGGCCAGCAAGGCCGCATCGGCCTGTTGGGCACGGGTTTCAGCCCCGGTCTGGGCCGCAAATGCTGTCGCGTGTTGGGCCTGGGCGGTTGTCAATTCGGTCTGCGCGCGGGCAACCGTGGCGACGGCTTTTTCCGCCTCGGCCTCGTTCTTGGCAAGTGTCGCGCGGCCATCGGCAAGCAAGCGATGCGCCGATTGATGCCGGGCCGACAGGCGTGCGACATCTTCGGTAAGCTGACCCAACCGGGTTTCTTCGTCCTGCAATGCGGCCCCGGCGGCGCGTGCAGTTTCGCTGGCGGCAGCCATCTTGTCGTCAAACCCGACGGAGGCTTTATCAAGCGCTGCCTTTTCCCAATCGAGCCTTTCGATGGTTTCAACCGCATCCTTGTTGAGGCCGGTTTCGCGGCTGATATCGGCCCCAAGTTGGTCGATCCGGGCGCTGAGGGTTTCAATCGTGGCGCGGGCGCGGGCCTCCTGATCATTCAGGGTGTCGCGTTCGACCAGCAAGCGTTGCAGGATCGCGGCGGCAACTGTTTCTTCTTCGCGCAGCGGCGGCACTTTGTCTTCGCAGGTGGCGCGGTTGCGTTGCGCAGCGGTGGCGACCCCTTGGGCCTGGGCCGCAGCCAGGGTCATCAGGCGCAACTGATCCTTGGCGACGGTCAGGGCAAGATCGGCCTCGCGCCAGCGCCGGTACAACAACAACCCTTCAGATCGGCGCAATTCATGGCCGATCTCGCGGTAACGGGCCGCCTGTTTGGCCTGCCGCGCAAGCGACGTTAACTGTGCCTGCAATTGTTCTAGCACGTCCTCAAGCCGGGTCAGGTTGGTTTCGGCGCCTGTCAGCTTAAGCTCAGCCTCATGTCGGCGCTGGTAAAGGCCGGAAATGCCTGCCGCCTCTTCCAGAATACGTCGCCGGGCCTTGGGCTTGGCATTGATAAGTTCCGAGATTTGCCCCTGTCGCACCAAAGCCGGGCTGTGTGCACCGGTCGAGGCGTCGGCAAACAGCATCTGCACGTCGCGGGCCCGCACGTCCTTGCCGTTGGTTTTGTAGGCAGAGCCCGCGTCGCGCGTGATCCGGCGGATGATCTCGATCTGGTCCAGATCATTGAACCCGGCCGGGGCCGTGCGGTCGGTGTTATCAAGGATCAGCGCCACTTCGGCGAAATTTCGGGCCGGGCGAGTGGCGGCGCCCGCGAAAATCACGTCTTCCATGCCGCCACTACGCATCGCGGTCGGGCGGTTTTCGCCCATGACCCAGCGCAAGGCCTCCAAAAGGTTGGATTTGCCACAGCCGTTCGGCCCGACAACGCCGGTCAAACCATCGGCAATCACTATATCCGTGGGGTCCACGAAACTTTTGAAACCGGTCAGCCTGAGTTTGGAAAACTGCAAATGCCTGCGCCTGTCAGTGATTCTTACGTTCCGGTCAGGTTTTCGCCTGAGGAGGGTACGAGTCAACTGCTAACCCCTGCATATGGCGGCTATCTGCCAGTTATCCACAATATATCGGGTTTTTGTGGGGGAATCGGCGTTTGAATAGGGGTGGTCAACTGGTGGGTGTTTGGGTTTGCGACGGGGTCTGAAGTTTAGAAGCTGGGCCTGAAAGTCGATTGATCAACGGGTCGACTGACTGACCGGCCGGTCGGTTGGTCGACCGATTGACTGGTCGACTAACCGACTGGTCGACTACTCTACTAGTCGAACCGAAATGATCCCAACCAATTCCCACCATCAATCCCCACGCGATCCGGTGCTTGTGACCACTTCCTCCAATCAATCCGCCTCTTCTTGTCGCTTGAATGTCGCAATTCGCCTTGACCCAGCGCCGTGTTCCGCGCGACAAAGGCTGCGCAAGGTTCCCCATAGCGGCGCGAAGCGTCCGGGGATGAAATGGGAATGTGGACAGGGCTGACCGAATTCCGGGGCCCAAAGCCACAACCGCCCCCGCGACTGTATGCGGCGAGCGCCCGTCGAAAACGCCACTGGGGCAACCCCCGGGAAGGCCGACGCAGCGCACCGACCCGCGAGCCAGGAGACCGGCCCTGCAAGACAACAACCATCCGTCGGGTGTGACGGGAAAGGACGATAAATATGGCTATTGCTATCAAAACCGCTGCCGCCGCCAATACAGGCCTTCTGACCATTACCTTTGTGGCCCTTTTGGGCGCGACAATGGTGTTTTTGGCCGGGCACGCACAATCCGCCGCGCTGCATGACGCTGCACATGATGTGCGTCACACGGCCGGATTCCCCTGCCACTAAACACATGCTTGTGAAATTGCTGGCCAGCGCCTTGTTCGCTGGCTTTGCAGCGGGGCTGATTGCCGTCACGCTGCAATTCGCGTTTGTGCAACCGCTTTTGCTTGAGGCCGAGCTTTACGAAACTGGCCATGTCACGCATTTCAGTGCGCCGATGGCGCATGACCATACCGCTCCTGCCCCCACAGCGGATCAGGATGTGGCTGAGGACATGCATGATCATGCCACCCATGATCACGCCGCGCGTCCTGAGGGCGGCATCGATTTCCGCCGTGATGGCTTAAGTGTGGTCTTTTCGATCTTCACCTACGCTGGCTATGCCCTGATGCTAGTTGCCGCTTTTGCCTTCGCGCAGTCCCGTGGCAAGGCGATTACCTTGCGGTCCGGCCTGCTTTGGGGGCTGGCGGGGTTTGTCGCTGTGCAATTCGCCCCGGCCTTTGGCCTTGCGCCTGAATTGCCGGGAAATGCCGCCGCTGACCTACAAGTTCGGCAGTATTGGTGGCTGGCCACGGTTCTGCTGACCGCCGTTGGCCTATGGCTGATCGCATTCGGTGAAACCAAGGGCCTGATCGGCCTTGGTCTTGCGTTACTTGCCGCGCCGCATCTTTTGGGTGCGCCGCAACCGGATGGTTTCAACGGCTCGGCCCCACCAGAACTGGCAGCCCTTTATGCCACGCGCGCGCTGGGTGTCGGGCTTGTGGCCTGGCTGGTTCTGGGGTTGGCGGCGGCCTATTTCTGGACCCAGGAAGACGCATGAAACCCGCTTACATACTGATCTTCGTGGCCTTTGGGTTTCTGGCCGGTCTGGGACTTGGCCTGATCGGCCCAGATGCGCTGTCGCCGATTGCACCCTCAACAAGCACTCCAACAATGGATGCCAGCCACGACCATAGCACGCACGCGCATGACGACACGCTTGATCTTGCCAGTGGGCCGGATGCCCCGACACTGGATGTCACCCTGTCAAAAGACCCGGCAAGCGGCTGGAACCTGCATATCCTGACCAGCAATTTCCGCTTCGCCCCGCAGCATGCCAGCCAGGACAACCAGCCCGGCGAAGGCCACGCGCATATCTATGTGAACGGCGAAAAACTGGCCCGGGTTTATGGCAACTGGTTTCACATCGCGTCCCTGCCTGCTGGTGCAATCGTGATGGTTGGCCTATATGCCAATGATCACAGCATGCTGTCGGTTGACGGCCAACATCTTCGCGTAACCCGCAACATCCCCTGACAAGGAAACCCGATGGCTCAGAAAATCCCCGCAACCGTCGTCACTGGCTTTCTTGGCGCTGGCAAAACCACCCTGATCCGCCACATGCTTGCCAATGCAAACGGCAAGCGCATCGCCCTGATCATCAACGAGTTTGGCAATCTTGGCGTTGACGGTGACATCCTGAAAGGCTGCGGCGACGAGACTTGCAGCGAGGACGACATCATGGAGCTTTCAAACGGCTGCATCTGCTGCACCGTTGCCGACGATTTCATCCCGACGATGGAAAAACTGCTGGCGCGCGAAAACCGCCCGGACCACATTGTCATCGAAACCTCGGGTCTGGCCCTGCCACAGCCTTTGGTGCGCGCTTTCAACTGGCCCGAGATTTCAACCAAAGTCACCGTTGACGGCGTCGTCACCGTCGTCGACGGCAAGGCCGTCAGCGAAGGCCGCTTTGCCCATAACGTCGCCGCCGTCGATGCGCAGCGCGCAGAAGACGACAACCTTGATCACGAAACCCCACTGTCGGAATTATTCGCCGATCAGGTTGCCTGTGCGGATATGATCGTCGTCAACAAATCAGACCTGCTTGAAGACGCTGAGGCCGATACACTGGTCGCCAACCTGATCCGCGACAGCCGCAAGGGCGTGCATGTTGTACGCACTTCAATGGGCCAACTGCCGGTCGAGGTTCTGCTAGGCCAAGGCATCAGTTCCGAAACCGATCTGGCGGCGCGGCACGAAATCCATCATCATCACCATGATGACGACGAGGGCGACGATCACCATCATGATCACGACCACGACGACTTCGAAAGCTTTGTCGTGACCCGCCCGGAAATCACCGACCCGACCGCCTTCTCCGAACAGATCGCAGCTGTGATCCAGGACCACGATATCCTGCGGCTGAAAGGCTTTG
>CAYXXQ010000091.1:0-10689 GCA_964469075.1 uncultured Rhodobacter sp. | reverse complement strand
CAAGTCCCGCAATGCCGCCTGCGCAGACTTCAGCGTCATCGCGGGCGTGCGGTAGTTCAACAGAATTGTCAGGATGCTGGGGGAGGTCATTCGGCGGCCTTCACTATCGTTAAAGGCCGCGTTGGGCCGACTTGATCAAGGGCCTCCTCGGCCTCGGCGATGGCCTTGGCCATGCGCGCGGCAAGCACCCGGACATTGGGTTCCAGCACCATTGAATCGTGGTCACCTGGCACCTCGACCACGGACAGATCATCCACCCAACTGCCCCAGTCATTATCCGCCAGAACATAGGCGCGCTGATGGTCGACCCAGCGGCCTTCCGCAACCTGCCACTTGCCTTGCAAGGGTGGGCGGAACAGGCGCAGGCGCCCGCCCCAAGGGCGCATCGGATAGCTATCAACGGCTGTCAGAAACGCGGCTTCAATTGCCTCATTGTGAAAGGCGTCGGCGGCAGCAGGGGTGTTCACCACGTCCGCGCCAGAGCGGCGGCGGGCGATTTCCCAACGGATGCGGCGCAGCAACCAAGTGGCTGGATAGCGGAGGCCACCGGCCTTCAAATCATGCCACTGAATTGTCAGCCGATCTCGGGCCGTCAATGCCCGGCGCACTGGCAAAGGCGTGTCAAGCATCACCAGCAGCGCGACCTGTTCACCAAGCGCTTCAAGTTGATGCGCGATTTCGTACGCGGTGATGCCGCCGCCGGAAAATCCGCCCAGCAGATACGGCCCATGCGGCTGCACCGCGCGCATTTCGGCGATGTAATCCCGCGCCGCTTCAACCAGCGAGGTATGCGGTGCCTGATCGCCGTAAAGCCCGCGTGCTTGAAGCCCGTAGAACGGCCGGTCCGTGCTCAGCAGATGCGCCAGATGCCGCAGGTTCAGCACATTGCCAAACATCCCGGCGACCAGGAAGAACGGTGGTTTTGGCCCGCCTTCGCCCGTATGCATCGGCACCAGATGGGTGAACCGACGCGCCGCGACGGCCAGCGGTTTGGGGGTGGTTTCAGGCTTATCGGTCGCGGCCTCGGGACCAAGCTCCCGACTGATCAGATCGGCGCAGGCAGCAATTGTCGGGGCCTCAAACAGGATCGAGATCGGCAGATCAATCCGGTAAGTTTTGCGCACCATCGCAAACAGCCGCACCGCGATCAGGGAGTGACCGCCAAGATCAAAGAAATTGTCGTCAATCCCAACCTCGGCCACGCCCAGCAGATCTTGCCAGAAACCAGCTAAGGTCCGTTCAACATCTGTGCGGGGGGCGATGAAATCGGTTTCCAGTTGCGGTCGGTCAAACTTCTGGCCGCGATTGTCGCTGCTGCTATCGGCAAGCTGCGTCTGGGCGCATAGCCCGTCCAGATCAAGCGAAGTGACGATGATTTGCGGCAATCCGCTGGCAAGTGCGCGCTTGAAAGCGACGACGCCTTCACTGGGGGAAATCCCCTGACTTAGATTGTGCTGCAAACGCGCTTCCGCTACCGAGCGCGGGCTTGCCTGATCGGGATCCTCATCAAAGATCACCTCGCTGACACTGGGAGGCGGCAGATCAATGAAAGAGGTCGCCTGATCAAGACGTTTGATGGTAAAACCTGTGATTTCAGCAAAAACAGCACCACTGTCATCGGTGAGTGTCACATCAAATCGCGCAGTGTCACCGTCAGCGTGGTTGCGTGCAGCGTTGCGCACCCAGGAGTGAACTTCGCCACCTAAGGCCCCGTAAACTTTGACAGAACTGTAAGACATCGGCACCCATAAATGGTCGGGTTTGTAGCTTTCGATCAGCGCCATCGCCCAGCCAGTGGCCAGATCCAGCAATCCGGGATGCAGCAGATAGCCTGCCATCGGATCGCCCGCTGCGATTTCGGGCAAGCGCAGATGGGCCAGGCCTTCGCCATCGCCAAGCCGGATTTCCTGAAGCACTTTCCAACGTTCACCAAAGGCCAAATGGGCCTCTTGCGGGGAGGATAGGGTGCCGCCATTGGGAGCGGTATTTTTGTGATCACAGCGGGTTTTGATCACCGTCAAATCTATTGCTGCGGGTGACGGCAACGGCAGCAGCGAGACGCCTGCCTCGGCGTTCAGCTGAAAGCCGTCGCGACCTTTGATGCGGCATTGGCTGTAAACCGCAAAGTCATATCCGGCCTGGCTGCGGTTCAGCGTCACGCGGATATCCCGTGCCGCTTCGTCCGGGACTGATAGCGGGCGCAGGAATACGAGATCACGGATTTCAAAGGCGCTGGGTTCGCCCTGCGCCGCCAAGGCCTCGGCCGCCAATTCCAGATAACCGGTGCCGGGCAGCAAGGCCGCACCCTCACGGGTGCGGTGATCATCCAACATCCAATGTGTTTGGGTTGAAAGGCGCGTTTCAAACAGGCGATTGCCAGCGGCGTCAAACCCGGCCTGATCCAGCATGGGCTGATCGCAGGCTGTGAATTCACGCGGCGCAATCGTCCCAGCAGCGGCGGTTGCGGCCATGCCAACCTCAGCCCAGAGGCCCCAGTTGATCGCGACAACATGGGTTTTACCCTCGGCGCGGCTGTTGGCATAGGCGTTCAGGAACGCATTGGCGGCGACATAATCGACCTGACCCGCCGGGGCTGTGACCGTGCTGGTTGAAGAAAACAGCGCCAGCCAGTCAAGATCACCATCGGCGAACACCTGGTCAAGAACCTGCGTACCGTGGATTTTCGGGCTGAACACATCCTCGATCCCGGCCGGGTCTTTGGCCAGCAAGGGGCCGTCATCAATCACCCCGGCGGCATGGATAACGCCAGTGATCGCGCCAAATCTTTCGCAAGCCATAGCCTTGGCCGCGCGCATGTCTTCCAGATTGCAGACGTCAGCGGTGACGACCATGACTTGCGCGCCAAGGCTTTCCAGGGTTTCAACTGCCTGAATGCGTTTTGACACCGGGTTGATCGCCCCGAACTTGCGCAAATGCGCGGCCCAGTCGGCGCGGTCGGGCAGTGGCGTGCGCGACAGCAGGATAATGTTGGCCGCGTGTTTGCCTGCCGCTTCGGCAGCGAGGGTCAGGCCGATACCGCCAAAACCGCCGGTGATCAGATAGGTGCCGTTGTCTTCAAAGCCGAGCGAAGGAGGTGTTTCTGGCGCTGCGAATTCGGTCTGGGCATAGTCCGCGACAAACCGTTTTTGCCCGCGCAGGACCGCAATATAGGTGTCAGGCGCGGCAATCAGGTCTTCCAGAACCTGAAGGGCCAGCGCGTCAAGTTGGTTGCTGTCGTCCGCTGTTTGCCAGAACCGTGTCTTGCGGGTTTGCGGCAGGCAGACGTCCAGCACAGCCGCAGTTACGCCCGGCAATTCGCGCGGGATGACCCGGGCCGGGCCGATCACGGTGGCTTTTTCCGGATAGGCAAGGTGTTCGCTGCGAACCTGCATCGCGCCGGTTGTGACGGTGGTGATATGGATCGGCGGAGTCGCGCCCTCGTCGCTTAGCGCCTTGGCCAGGAACAGCAGGCTGTAAAACCCACGCTCCTGATTGCGGTGGAAAAAGCTGCTGCCGGGGCGGAAGGTTTCCTGTGCCGTTACCAGCCAGAAATTAACGATGCGATCCGGCGCAAGTCCGCGCGCCATCAAATCCTGGATAAGCTGATCATAGCCCTCGCGCCCGCGTTCCGGCGCCAAAGCATAGCTGCCCTCGGCATGGCGGTTGAACCGATCCCCGGCGTGAAGTTCGACCACAGTTTGCCCGGCCTGTCGCAGACGATCCGCGACAGCGCGTCCAAGACCCGCCTCATCCATCAGGATCAGCCAGCGGTGCTTTTCGGCCTGGGCAAGATCATGTTCAACGTCAATCAGACACTCTGCCAGGCGGGGCCGCCAGATCGGGCGATAGGCCCAGTTGGCAATGTCCGGCAGCTTCGCCAGATAATCCTGCTTGGCGGGAAGATCGGCTTTGCCCGGCTCGATGAAATAACGGCTGCGCTGGAACGCATAGGTCGGCAGCGGCACGCGCTGACGCTGTGCCTCGCCCCAGATTTGATCCCAGTCGATCTCCACCCCAAGCGCCCAAAGCCGGGCCAACATGGTTAGAAAATAGCGATCATCCGCAATGGCGTCGTCAGGATGGCGCAGACTGCCAAAGGCACGACCCTTTCCAACGCTTTCATGCATCCGCGCCAACGCGTTCAGGGCGTTGCCGGGGCCGACCTCAAGAAAAACCCGGTCTGGCTGGGCCGCAAGATCGGTGATGCAGTCAGAAAACCTGACAGTGTGGCGCAGATGGTTAACCCAATAGCCGGGATCGGTCGCCTCCGCCGCCGTTATGGGCTTGCCAGAGCGGTTTGAATGAAGCGGGATGCTGGGCGGATGCAGGCTGATCTGGCTTAGATAGCAGCGGAACCTGTCAAGGATCGGGTCCAGCATTTGCGAATGCGCAGCGATGTTGATCGCGATGCGCTGGCACTCAACCGCTTGTTTTTCCAGGGAACTCGCCAGTCGGTCAAGGGCTGCATCAGGGCCAGACACCACCGTCAGACCCGGCGCGTTGATCGCGGCAATATCAAGATCGTCCCCCAGGTGGGGGTGCAGGTCTTCCGGCGTCATCGGAATGCTTAACATCCCGCCGGACGGCACGCTGTCAAACAACTGGCCGCGCAACAGTACAAGGCCGATACAGTCCTCAAACGACATCACACCGGCCAGACAAGCGGCGGTGTTTTCGCCCATACTGTGTCCGACAAGGGCCGCAGGTGTTACCCCCCAGGACATCCAAAGCTGGGCCAGCGCATATTCAGTGATCATGATCAGCGGCAGTTGCGCTGACGGTTGTTTCAATGCCTCGTCCGCCGCTGCTGTCGCGACGTCTTCCGGCAGCCACAGACGGCGGATGTCGTAATCGAGTTTTTGGCCGAGGATGTCGAGGCCCTGATCCATCCAGTCTTTGAAAACCGGCTCGGTCTCATAAAGATCACGGGCCATGCCGGCATATTGCGCGCCACCGCCGGGGAACATGAACACGATGTCGGGATTGTCGCCGGTAAACGCATGATCAAACACCCGGCGCGGGTCGTTTGATGTCAGCTGCGCAATTGCATCACCGTGACTGTCGGCTACCAGAACCCGGCGTTTTTCAAAATTCCGCCGCCCTTCGACCAGAGTATAGGCGATGTCCACCAGCGGCTGATCTGGGTTTTCCGCCAGATGCTGCGCCAGTCTTGCGGCATTGTCATTTAGGGCAGTCTTACTGCGGCCAGACACGGTTAAGATATGGTAAGGCCAATCGGACGCTTCCGACGCCGTACGTGTCGGCGCCTGTTGCAGAACCGCATGCGCATTGGTGCCCCCAACCCCGAGGGAGTTGACCCCGGCCCGGCGCGGACCTTGTTGTTGCGGCCAGGGCGTCAGGCGGTCGTTGACCTGAAACGGGCTTGCCGCGAAATCTATCGACGGGTTGGGTTTTTCATAGCCAAGGCTTGCAGGAATTTCGCCGTGATGCAGCGCTAACGTTGTCTTGATCAGGCTGGCAATTCCGGCTGCCGTATCTAGATGGCCGATATTTGTCTTGACCGAGCCGATGCGGCAAAAGCCGGTTTCGTCTGTGGTTTCGTCTGTGGTTTCGGCAAAGGCCTGTGTCAGGGCCGCAACCTCGATCGGGTCGCCCAGATAGGTGCCGGTGCCGTGGCATTCAACATAGCTGACCGTGTCTGCCGTGATCCCGGCCACAGCCTGCGCTTCGGCGATTGCCTGGGCCTGACCGTCAACACTGGGGGCCAGATACCCAGCCTTGGCAGCCCCGTCGTTGTTGATCGCGCTGCCCTTGATCACACCCCAGATGAAATCACCATCCGCCTCTGCATCCGCAAGACGTCGCAGCACAACGGCCCCGGCCCCGCTGCCAAAAACCGTGCCCTCGGCGCGGTGATCAAATGCGTGGCACTGACCGTCGGGCGACAGGATCTCGCCCTTCTCGTAGACATAGCCGCGCCCATGCGGCAGCTCCACCGTGGCACCGCCCGCCAAGGCCATATCACACTCCCCACTCAGCAGCGCCTGGCAAGCAAAATGCGTCGCCACCAAGGAAGTTGAGCAAGCGGTTTGCACATTGACGCTGGGGCCGTGCAGATCAAACACATGGCTGACCCGCGTCGTCATGAAATCCTTGTCGTTGCCCGTGTGGCGCAGCAGGAACATGCCGGTATCATTGACCAGATCGGGGTTTGAGCAGAGGTTGAAATAGAAATAGCTGCCCATCCCGCAGCCCGCATAGACGCCGATACTGCCGTTAAATTTTTCCGGCGGATGGCCTGCATGTTCCAGCGATTCCCACGCGACCTCCAGAAACTGGCGGTGCTGGGGGTCCATGATCGCGGCCTCTTTCGGGCTCAGGCCAAAGAAATCCGCATCGAAATGATCAAAATCTTTCAGGATCGCGGCCGCTGGCACGTAATTCTGGTTCAGCATCTTGCCGGGGTCTTCGCCCGCAGCCAGCAATGCCGCCCGATCCAATTGGCTGATCGAGGATTTGCCGTCGCGCAGATTTTGCCAAAATTCAGACACGGAAGACGCGCCCGGAAAATGTCCGGCCATGCCGACAATGGCGATATCGTTCTCGCCCGTTTCCACCTTAACCGTCATCTCGCCCAAACCCGACTAGCGCTAAAAGCAATCCACAAAAAACCACCCGCTGCCGCCAAAGCCTTGCAGGCAAGGGGCAGATCGTTTTCAAACTGTCATGGATTCTAGGCCGCCTGAGGGCGCAATGGTGGCGAAATCATGCGGAAATCGCGACGTTTTCACGGCGGAAATCCCGCCAAATCTTGACAAATTGTCGTGGTTAGCCGCCCGCCAATGCCACTAATGCGGCGCTGTTCAGCCAGATCGCAAGCCCGCCGCCCAGGGTGCCCAGCCCGAAAAACACCGCGTCATGCAAGGGATCCCACGCGCTTTGCCGCCGCGCCAGCCAGACGGAGACCGGATAGATCACCAGCATCGCCGCGCCCTGCCCGATCAAGGCCCCCAGCAACCCGGCCTCGGCCGTGCCGATCAAAAGCGCAAGCACCATCGCGCTGGCTTTGAACGCGGCCAGTAGAAAAAACCGCTTGCTGTCGCCCGCCGCCAAAGCCGCCTGATCATAGGTCAGCGCGATGATCGGCGGGATTTGCACAAGCGCGATCAAAACCACAACCGCACCGGCCCCCTGATAGCGCGGATCGTACAGCAGTTGGACCAGCAAATCACCGGAACAGGCCAACAAGATCACCGCCATCATCAGGCCAAATGTCAGCGAAAACCGCAGCTTCTGGAGCTTGCGAAAATTCGCAGGCGAGGCCTCAGGCGGGCGTTCGCGATAAAGCGGGATCATGATTTTCTGCACCAATGCCGCGCCCAGCAACAATGGCACCGAGGCCAGGAAATAGCCGATATTGTAGACGCCAAGTAGGTCCAGACTTAGGAATTTGCCCAGGATGACCTTATCGCCCTGGCTGTAAAGAAAGCCCGCTACCGTGCTGAAAAATATCCATTTTCCGAAATGAACCAACTCAGAAGCAGAGATTTTTTCCCAGCGAAACCGGTTACGCTCCCCCGGCAGCAGTACCGTCAAAAGGACCAGCTTTGCGATCACGCTGATGATGCCGCTGATCACCAGCGCCCAGACCGATTGCAGCCACCAGGCCAGAAGTATCGCGCTGAGCACGCCAATAACCTGCGTGCCCAGATCAATCAGCGTCACCTGCCCCAGGTTCAAATGCCGGTTGGCGCTGTCAAGCCGGGTCGGATTGAAGCCCGAGATCACCAACGCAATCGCTGCCGCCGGGATCAGTTGGGCCAGCTGCGGCTCTTGATAAAAAGCGGCAAGCGGCAGCGCCAGGCCGCAGGACACAAAGAACAGCGCAAAGCCGCGCGCGACCTGGATCGTCCAGGCGGTGTTCAGAAAATCAGGGTCATCGCCGCGCTTGCTTTGCATGATCGCGGGCGTCACCCCGACATCGGAAAACATCGCCAGACCCATCATGAAAACCGAAATCAGGGCCATCACACCAAAGGCTTCGGGAAACAGCAGGCGCGTCAAAATCAGGTTTGACGCCAGCCGCAACATCTGCGCACCACCATAGCCAAGCACCGTCCAGGTCGACGACCGGACCGCCCGCGCCGCCAGCCCCTGCCCGGCCAGAACATCGCGAAACGCCCTCATCGGCCGCGGCTCCAACTGCCGGGGGCTTTGTCCCCGGTCAGCCGTACCGCCAGCGCCACGGCGATATAGGCCATGAAATCCACAGGATTGCGCAGATACAGGCCGATCATGCCGCTGAGGCCGAGTTCAGGCTTGTCGTCATTGGCCAGTAGTTCAGGAAATAACCGTTTGATTTCAATCACCCCAAGGTCTTGTCGCCGCCGCACCTTGACCAGATTGCGCATGCCTTCAACCAGCGGCCAGTCGTAAGGCGCGTCCAGCAAAACCCGTTCATCTGGCGTGAAATGCAGGCGCACGAACGTGTCGTCCGCGATGATGTCCGGGAAAACCTGCCAGCGTTTGCGACCATGTACATTGACCGCAAACAGGCCACATCCCGGCACGCCGGTGCGCATGAACGGCACTTGCTGATAGATCCGTCCATAGGCGCGGCTGAAGGCACTTTCGGCGCGACTTAACCGCACCCGCCCGCTGGCATAAACCGCCTCAGGCCGGTCAAGCGCTTGGTACAATTGTGCCAGCAGATCAGGCGACAGAATGACATCAGCATCAAGATAGGCGCGCATGCCACCCGTCGCCAAACGGTCGCCGTGGTTCAACGCATTCAGCTTGCCTGGGGTCGCGGTTTCCACCACCACCAGCGACCAGCCGCGGACGCAAAACGGTGTTTGAAACCCGCGCGCGACCCGGGCGGTGGCGTCGTTGCAGGCGTTGGCGATCACGATCACCTCCACTGGCATCGGGGTTTGGGTTACACTGTTCAGCACAGATTGCAGGCAAGCGCCGATCAACCCGGCCTCGTTGCTGGCGGGCAGGATGATGCTCAGTCGCTTTTCGTCGGATTTGGCGCGGCTTTCAGTCATAGCACGATCCGTTTCAGGATGGGCCAGGCCCTGCCAACAGGGTCTCGGCAGGCGGCGGAACTTATGCTAGAGATCAGGAAGTTCAACGCGGCGCTGGGATCAGGTTGCATCGGAATGAGACTACGAGGCCTTACGTGAAGCGAAATCTTAAAATCGGCTATCTGATACCACAATTTCCCGGTCAGACACATATTTTCTTTTGGCGTGAAATCGCGGCACTTGAGGCGCTGGGCATAGATGTACCGCTGTTCAGCACGCGCCTTCCGCCACCCGGTCTGATCTCGCATAACTGGTCGAAGGACGCGATAGAACGCACTGAATATCTTGGGAAAATTGACCCTGCTGCGATCCTGCAAGGCCTTCTGACGTTGCCGTTTTCCGAATTGCGCAAAGACCTTGCCAAAGAAGGACGCGCCTTGGTCAAAGACCTGCTGATTTCGGCCGGGGCGGCGCGGAAACTGGTTAAGGCCTGCAAAACGCAGGCGATCGACCATATCCACGCCCATTCCTGCGGGCGCGCCGCTTTGATCGCGGCCCTGGCCTATCGCATGGGCGGGCCTAGTTACTCGGTCACGCTGCATGGCCCTTTGTCGGATTATGGTCCTGGCCAGGGGTTTAAGTGGCGCAAAGCGGCGTTTGCGACTGTGATCACAAAAAAATTGCTGGGCGAAATTGAGGCCCAGATCGGCGACGATCTGCCCGCGCGGATTGAAATCCGGCCAATGGGCGTTGATACCGATGTGATGACGCGCGCGGAGCCCTACCAGCCCGCCCCAGCAGATGGGCCGATCCGGGTTTTTGCCTGCGGGCGTCTGAACATCGTCAAGGGCCATCAGGATCTGCTGGCCGCCATCCGCATTTTGCGCGATCAGGGGCTGGATGTCCGGCTGGATATCGCAGGCGAAGACGACGATGGTGGCAACGGCTATCACCGGGTTCTGGCCGCCACAGTGCAGGAGCTGGGCCTGAGCGATCACGCCCAACTGCTTGGCGCGATAAGCGCGCAAGAGGTGCATGCGCGACTTCTGAACGCGCATATTTTTGTGCTCGCCAGTTGGCATGAGCCGCTTGGCGTCGCCTATATGGAAGCGATGAGTTGCAGCGTGCCGGTGATCGGCACCGATGCAGGCGGCGTGCCGGAGTTGATTACCCACGGGAAAACCGGCGTTCTGGTATCGCCAAAATCGCCCGAATTGCTGGCGGCGGCGATCCGAAACCTGGCAAATGACCCAGCCCTCGCGACGCAACTGGGACAAGCAGGGCGCGACCTGATCGTGCGGGAATATCGCGCCGGTCTGGGGGCGGAAACCATTCACCGGATGGTCCTGGAAACGCGGTAGATGCACAGTCACTGCAAGTCAGCGACTGCAAATCTTTGATCGGCCTGATCCCAGAAGATCACGGTTTCCACGCCATAAAGCCAGATCGGCCCGGTATTGGCGATTAAGCGCCACAAATCCCCATCACGCACCACCTGATAGGCCGCACGCGGCCCCGGCAGATAGGCCAGATCTTCGCCAGCCCCACCATGCAACCGATCGCCCGCACCCGACGCGATCAGGATATCATCCCCCGGCCCGGCCAACAGCAGATCGGCCTTCACCGTGCCTGCCAAAACGTCCGCACCCGGGCTGCCCGCAATCAAATCACCTTGCGTGAACGTGTCAGACGGCCGGTT
>CAYXXQ010000090.1:0-10718 GCA_964469075.1 uncultured Rhodobacter sp. | reverse complement strand
ACATGTTTGGCGGCAGCTTTGGCAGCGCCGGGGCCGAGGTGGTGATCGAAGAATTTATGGAGGGCGAGGAAGCCTCGCTTTTCGTTTTATGCAATGGCGAAACCTGCCTGCCGGTTGGCAGCGCGCAGGACCACAAGCGCGCCTATGACGGGGATCTCGGGCCAAATACCGGCGGCATGGGCGCCTATTCCCCGGCCCCGGTTTTGACCCCGGCGATTGAAGCCGCAGCAATGGATCAGATCATCCGCCCAACTTTACGCGAAATGGCCCGGCGCGGCACGCCTTATCAGGGCGTGCTTTATGCAGGCCTGATGATCAAAGACGGCCAGGCCCGTCTGGTGGAATATAACGTCCGCTTTGGCGACCCGGAATGCCAGGTTTTGACGATGCGACTTGGGGCACAAGTGCTGGACCTCCTGCTGGCCTGCGCTGAAGACCGCCTTGACCAGACCCGCGCCGCCTGGGCCGATGACCACGCCTTAACGGTGGTGATGGCCGCCAACGGCTATCCCGGAGATTACGAAAAAGGCAGCGAAATCCGTGGATTGGACGCACTGCCATCCTCTTCCAAGCAAGAGGTGTTTCACGCAGGCACCGCTTTGGACGACGGTAAAATCCTGGCCACAGGCGGGCGCGTGTTAAGCGTAACCGCGCGCGGCGACAGCCTGCAAGCCGCACATGATCTGGCTTATGACATGGTCAAGGCGATCAACTGGCCCGGCGGCTTTTACCGAACAGACATCGGCTGGCGGGCCTTGTAGCCGCGTATCTTTCTTTCCGAAATATCCTCGCCGAAGGCCCCAGGCCAAACAGCAGACGAGCCACTTAAAACTTGCAGTCCAAAGCCGCCGCAAAGCCTTCGCGGCCCTGAAACGCCGCAATCCGCCGCGTCGTCAACCGGCTGCCATCAAACCGCGTCGCCATGATCCCCGACCAATCCGCGTTGGCGGTAATCATTTCCAGCCCATCGCCACAATCGCGGATCCCGCCCGAGATGAAATCTTGGCCGATCCGATGATTTGTCAGCCCCGACTGCGAGGCCAGAAATTCCAGCCGATCCTCATGGAAACGCCAGATTTTCAGCTCCCGGCTTAGATGCGGCTTCTCGACATAGGCGATTTCCGGCACGCCGTCGCCATCCAGATCCGCCACCCCAACCGGTGCCAGCCAGCGGTTGCTGCGGCCAATAAACGGGGTCGCATGCGACAGCCCGTTCGCGGTGTAAAGCGCCAGACGCGCCCCGAGTTCCAGGTCGGTTTCAACCACCATCACATAGGTCATGCTGAATTCGTCGCGCACGATCCGCGGCTCCAAATCCTCAAACACCCGGTTTTCCGGCAGACGCAGGGTAAACTTGCGGATCTGGCGGGTTTCACAATCCGCACATTGATCCACCGTCAAAACCAGCGCGCCCCATTCCAGCGCATCGCCCAGAATGCCGTGCGCATAGCGATCCGTCGGCTCGGAATAGACGGCCTTCAGGATGACATTGGGCGGCGTCGCCACAGCGGCATCCGCCCAAAGAACCGCCAGCAAGCCAGCCAGCAGACCCTGTGCCGCCCGGCGCATCAAATCTGTTTTTCCGGCATCCGGACAACCAGCCCATCCAGCGCGTCGGTGACTTTGACCTGACAGGTCAGGCGCGACAGTTCGGGATTCGGCTCATAGGCGAAATCCAGCATGTCCTCTTCCATCGCGTCTTTTTCCGGCAGTTTCGCAACCCAGGCCTGATCTACATAAACATGGCAGGTTGAGCAGGCACAAGCGCCGCCGCAATCCGCCTCGATGCCGGGGATATTGTTGTCGCGCGCGCCTTCCATCACGGTCAGCCCGTTGGCCACGTCAACGACATGTTCTTTGCCGTTATGCTCGATATAAGTGATCTTTGCCATCTTGGTCCTCATTCACGCCCAAAGGATTTTGTTGTGTCTAGTACAGGCAGGAATGGGAGGCCAGCCCGTTTCCGAACCGGGTGATAAAACTCTTGTCATCGCCGGATAATGTTCTATCTTTGTTCTCATGTCCCTTGATCGCCGATACCCGCTTGACTGGCCGCGGCCGCCCAGCGCCCTGCCGCATAACCGGCTGGATGAACCGCCCGCCGGTGCCGTGGTTTGTGTTGCCGGCCTCGTGCTGGTGCGCCAGCGACCCGGCACCGCCAAAGGCGTGATCTTTCTGACGCTGGAGGATGAAACCGGCATTTCCAACATCGTGGTCTGGGAAAAGACCTATCAGAAATACCGCCGTGCGGTGATCGCCGGGCGACTGCTTCGGGTGACCGGGCATATCCAGCGCGAAGGCATGGTCGTGCATGTGGTCGCCCGACATGTCGAGGATATCTCGGTCATGCTGGACGAATTGCTGATCCCGGCGGAAGGCTAGCGACGCCGCCAGCCCCTGACATAGGTCGCGCATTTTTCTTTCGTTGCCCGGGTTTTGCCGTTAGACTCGCCGAAAAACGGGGCGAGCAGAATGAAGATCCCAACAGCGACACTGGTGCTTTGCGCACAGCTTGGTCTTGCGGGCTGCATGCAGTTGCAGATCAGCGGCATCACCGACATGTCCGCCGACGAAGACGCGCCCCTGCGCCCCCCCAACGCTGAGCCCGGCGTCTGTTATGGCCGCGAGGTTGCCCCGGCGGTGATCGAAACCGTGACCGAACAAGTAATCGTCAAGGCGGCCACTTATGACGCCAATGGCGGGCTGGTCAGCCCTGCGGCTTATCGCACCGAAACGGTGCAAAAAATCCTGCGCAAGCGGGAAGATATCTGGTTCAAGACCCCCTGCCGAAACGAGCGCGTCGGCGATTTCCACGCCTCACTACAACGCGCGCTGAAGGTTCGGGGCTACTACAGCGGCCAGATCACCGGCCAGATGGACATGCGCACCAAACGCGCCGTTCGCAAATTTCAGGCGCCGCTTGGGTTGGACAGCGCCACGCTGTCAGTCGCCTCGGCCCGGCGTCTGGGGTTGATGGCAGTGCCGCGCGACAAGAAGTAACGCGCGCGGATTACACCCAGACACCCAAAAAGGGCGCCCCGCAGGACGCCCTTTTGTTTGGTTCAATCGCAAAACGCCTTAGCTTAGCTTTCCAGCGATAAGGCGACAAAGCGCGGTTCACCATTGCGGCGCACCAGCAGCAGGATCGACTTGCGTCCGGCCTCCCGCGCCTGCTCAAGCCGGGTCGACAGATCCGCCAGTGTGGTCACTTTCTGCTGACCGGCCTCGGTGATCACATCCCCTGCCCGCAAGCCTTTTTCCCAGGCCTGACTGGCCTCATCTACTTGCATCACGACGATGCCTTCGTCGCCCGCTTCCAGCCCAAGCTGGCTGCGCAGCTCTTCCGTCAGGCTTTGCAGGTTCAGCCCCAGCAGATCCTTGGTGTCAGGCTCCTCTGGGGTTGCGACCGCTGGCACGACCGGATCGGCTTCGGCGGCTTCACGACGCCCCAGCACCACTTTCAGCGTCTGGGTGCTGCCATCGCGGAAAACCACGATGCGCACGGACGTGCCAACCTCAGCCTCGCCAACCATGCGGACCAGTTCGCGGGTGTCGGGCACATGTTTGCCGTCAAAAGTCAGGATGACATCACCCTGCAAAATCCCCGCATCCCGCGCCGGTCCTTCCGGCACATCCGTCACCATCGCCCCGGCGGCTTCATCAAGTTTCAGCGCGTCCGCGACGTCTTTGGTGACGTCCTGAATGCGCACGCCCAGCCAGCCCCGGCGGGTTTCGCCGTATTTCTGCAACTGATCAATCACCCGCGACACGACGGCCGAGGACATTGAAAACCCGATGCCGATCGACCCACCACCATTGGGCGACAGGATCGCCGTGTTCACACCGATCACATCGCCATCCATATTAAACAGCGGCCCGCCCGAGTTGCCCCGGTTGATCGCCGCATCGGTCTGAATGAAGTCGTCATAAGTGCCGCGCAGCGACCGGTTGCGGGCCGAGATGATCCCGGCGGACACCGAAAATCCCTGTCCCAGCGGATTGCCAACCGCCATCACCCAATCGCCAACCCGGGCAACATCGCTGTCGCCGAAGCGCACAAAAGGCAAGGGATCGTCGCTTTCAACCTTCAAAAGCGCGATGTCGGTTTTGGGGTCAGCGCCGATCACGGTGGCGCGCAATTCGCCACCGTTGAACAGCTCAACCACAACCTCGTCTGCATCCGCAATCACGTGGTTGTTAGTGACGATGTAACCGTCAGCCGAAATGATGAACCCCGATCCAAGTGCGTCGGCCCGGCGGTTCGGACGTGGTGCGTTTTCGCCTTGCCGACGATCCATGAAGTCGCGGAACAGATCTTCAAACGGCGAACCCTCAGGCACCGTCGGGCGATCCCCGGTGCGGGCCGTGACCACGGTCGAGGTCGTGATATTAACCACCGCCGGGCTGACCTTATCAACCAGATCGGCAAAGCTTTCAGGGGCCGAACGGGCCACGGCGGCAATCGTTTGTGCCAGCACCAGCATCAGACCCAAAGCCAAGGCCAGGAAGGCCCGCCTGTAGTGAATATGTGTGTCCTGAAGTGCCACGGCGACTGCTCGGGATTTCATGACAGGTTCCTCCGTCTCAAGTTTCGTGCCCGATATCAATACCTATCGGTTCGCCTTTTAAAATCGTGTCTTTGTCGCGGCAATACAACCTATTCTGCATCGCGCGCGAACAAATGCGCGTGAAACCGCTTGCGTCCACCCATTGCAAATACCGGCCAATCGCCCGCCTGGGTGGGGCGAAACCCGGGTCAGGCGATCACGAAGCGGGCGATCCAGACCAGCCCGACCCCAACCGCAACCGCGATCAGGCCCAGCATCCGGCGGGTTTCCACCGGCATCTGGCGAAATGCTTCCAACAGGTCTTCGAATCGTAAAGGGGCCAGTGCAAGCACCAGCCCCTCTATTACGGCAACAAGGCCTAGCCCTGTCAGCAGGTCTGAAATCACTTCAGCGTATCCGTTTTCAGATAGTCAAAGAACTCACTGTCGGGGGTCATGACCAGGGTCGAATTGCTGCCCAGAAGCGAACGCTCATAAGCAATCAGTGACCGGCGAAACGCGAAGAACTCAGGATCGCGGCCAAAGGCTTCGGCGAAAATCGCGTTGCGTCGCGCGTCAGCTTCACCGCGGATGATATCCGCGTTCTTTTGCGCTTCCGAGGTCAGTTCAACCACCGTCCGGTCGGCTTGCGCCTTGACCTTCTGGGCAGCCTCATTACCGCGTGCGATCTCGTCTGCGGCTTCGCGCTCCCGCTCAGCCCGCATTCTGCCGAATGTCGCTTCCAGGTTCTGGGTCGGCAGTTCGGCGCGTTTGATGCGCACATCAACCACCTCGACCCCAAGCGATTCCGCTTCCTTGATTGCTGCGGCAAGGATCTTGTTCATCAGCACAATTCGGTCGGCAGACAGAACCGAGTTTGATGTAACCGACCCCAGAACTTCCCGGGTTGCAGCGTTCAAAATCCGTTCCAGCCGCGATTCAGCGACACGTTCGCCACCCGTACCAACCGCCTGGCGGAAGCGCACAACATCGGCAATCCGCCAACGGGCAAACGCGTCCACAACCAAACGCCGGTCATCCAAAGGCGTGACTTCCAAGGGCTGGGTGCTCAGCGACAGGATCCTGTCTTCGTACTTGACGACTTCCTGAATGAACGGGATCTTGAAGGCGAGGCCTGGGTCTTCCTTGACGGATTTCACCTGACCAAACTGCATCACCAGCGCTTTTTCACGTTCGTCGACGATAAAGATCGAACCCGAGGCGATAAACAGCAACACGACCACGATTGGTAGTATAAAAGCAGAACGTCTCATCAGTTTGTCCCTCCCTTGCGCAACTCATTCAGCGGCAGATAGGGCACAACCCCTTGCCCGCCCCCGACACCTTCGTCGATGATCACTTTATCAACGGCGCTAAGGACACGTTCCATCGTTTCCAGATACAACCGCTTGCGGGTCACATCCGGGGCTTTGATGTATTCCTCATAGACAGCGTTGAAACGGCTGGCTTCACCTTCGGCTTCGTTCACCACTTGTGCGCGATACCCTTCGGCTTCCTGCAGCAATTGCGCCGCTTCACCACGCGCCCCGGCAACCACCTGGTTGGCGTAAGCATCGGCTTGTTTTTCCAGCGTGTCGCGGGTTTGTTCGGCTGCCTGAACCTCACGGAAGGCGTCGATCACCTCACGTGGCGGGTCAGCGCGTTCAAAGTTGATCCGTACGACATTGATGCCGGATTTATAGCTGTCCAGCGTCTCCTGAACCAGCGATTGCAGTTCCGAGGAAATCACACCGCGATCCCGGTTAAGGATCGGCGCCAGTTCCGACCGCGCGATAATCTCGCGCATCGCACTTTCTGACACAGCGTTAATGGTTTCCAGCGGATCGGCCAGGTTGAACAGGAATTCTGACGGGTCGCTGATGTTCCAGACCACCTGGAAATCAATGTCGACGATGTTTTCGTCGCCCGTCAGCATCAGCCCCTGATCGGAGCGGGAGTTCAAGCCAACGCCAATTTCTTCGGTCCGCTCCCGCGTGACCGACACGATTTCTTTGGTCACAACCGGCCAGGGCGCAAAGTTCAGACCGGGATTGCCGGTCGAGTAATATTCGCCAAAGAACAGTTCAACCGATTTTTCTTCCGGTTTGACCGAATAGAACGACGCATAGACCCACAGGCCAACCGCCGCCAATATCACCAGCGCGATCGGACCCCGGCCAAAACCTGGGCTGTCGCCGCTGCCGGTCCGTCCGCCACCGCCGCGACCGCCCATCAGCACTTTCAGCTGTTCCTGGCCTTTGCGCACGATCTCTTCGATCTCAGGAATTTGCGGTCCGTCGCCACCTGGCGGGCGTCCGCCGTTGTTACCACCACCGCGATTTCCACCGCCCTGGTTCCCGCCGCCGCCCCAAGGGCCACCACTGTTGTTTCCAGCCATCTGGTTTAATGTCCTTCCTCAATCGTTCGATCTGTATTCAGTCTGCACGCCTTCCCCGACATTTGGGGGTAATTCGCGAGGTTTTCAACCCGTCCAGCGCCGGTAATTAACCAGTTCTGGTCGGGGTTTTCATTGTTACGAGCTCCTCAGCCGCCGATGGATGCAAAGCCATCGTGCGGTCAAAATCCTCTTTCGTGGCTCCCATCTTGACCGCGATGCCGACCATCTGGATCATTTCGGCCGCCGCATTGCCGACAATATGCACACCCAGAACCCGGCGGGTTTCCTGGCTGACGATCATTTTCATCAACATCCGTTCCGACCGACCTGCCAGAATATGCATCATCGGCCGGAAGGAGCTGACATAAACCTCAATCGGTTCCTGATCACGTGCGTCCTCTTCAGACAGGCCGACCGTGCCGATTTCAGGTTGCGTAAACACCGCTGTCGGGATGGTTTCGTGATCCGCCTTGGTCGGGTTTGACTTGAACACCGTTTCCACAAAGGCCGCGCCTTCGCGGATCGCAACCGGGGTCAACGCCACGCGGTCGGTGACGTCGCCCACTGCAAAAACCGACGGAATGTTGGTTTGCGACCACGCATCCACCAGAATTTCACCGCGTCGTCCGGTGGCTATCCCAACCTCTTCCAGCCCCAGATTGGCCGTCGCGGGCACCCGGCCCGTGGCGTAAAGCACCTGATCAACCTCGATCACCGAGCCGTTGGTGCATTTCACGCTATAGCCGCCATCGACCTTCCAGATCGACATCACATCAGTGCCAAGGTGCAAATCAATGCCACGCGCGATCATCTCGTCGGCCACATGGCCGCGCACTTCGCCGTCAAAGCCACGCAGAATTTGCGCACCGCGGTAAAACTGCGTCACAGCCGTGCCAAGCCCGTTCATGATGCAGGCAAATTCACAAGCGATATAGCCGCCACCAACGATCAGCATCCGCTTTGGCTGCTGTTCCAGATGAAAAATCTCATTCGAGGTGATCGCGAATTCAGCGCCCTCAATCCCCGGCACAAACGGCGTGCCGCCCACAGCCACTAGAATATGCTTGGCGGTGAAGCTTTCACCGCTCGACAATTTTACTGTATGCGCATCGACCAGTTCGGCCCTTGCGTCAAACAACTCGACCCCGGCTTTTTCAAGATTGCTGCGGTAGAGACCTTCCAGCCGCCTAATCTCTTCATCCTTGGCGCTGATCAGCTTGCCCCAGTCAAAACTGGTCTCGCCCACCGTCCAGCCAAACCCTTTGGCATCTTCAAACGCATCCGCAAATTCCGAGGCGTAGACCATCAGCTTTTTAGGCACGCAGCCCCGGATCACGCAGGTCCCGCCCATGCGGTATTCTTCGGCCAAACCAACCTTGAAGCCTTCAGCAGCGGTCAGCCGCCCGGCCCTGACACCGCCGGACCCACCGCCGATGACAAATAAATCATAGTCAAATGTCATGCTTAATCCGCTATATCGACAAACAGGTTGTCGCGCTCAATCACGTCGATCCGTTCATGTTCAACGATACCACTGTTGATATCGCGCACCTCAACTTGGCCATCGCCAAACCCGATGACCACCGTGTCACAGATATCAATGAACAGCCCGTTTTCAACCACACCCGGCACCTGATTGAGGATCAGCGACAGTTTGCGTGGCTCGGCAATCCGGCGCATGTGGAAATCAAGAATGTAATGCCCCTCGTCGGTCACGAAAGGCCGATCGCCGTTCAGGCGCAGCGTGCCGGTGCGGCCCATCACGTCGACATTGGTCAGCGCCTCTTCGATCAGCGCCTTGGTGGTTTCCCAGCCAAAGGTCACGACCTCAACCGGCAGTGGGAAATTGCCTAAGGTTTCGACCTCTTTACTAATGTCAGTGATCACCACCATCTGATCAGACGCGGTCGCGACGATCTTTTCCTGCAACAAAGCGCCGCCGCCGCCTTTGATCAGGTTAAGGTTGGCGTCAAACTCGTCGGCGCCATCAATCGTCAGGTCCAGCCACTTCACCTCGTCCAGTGTCGAGATCGGCACCCCGACCTGTTTGGCAAGCGCAGCCGTGCGGTCCGACGTTGGCACACCAACGACTTTCAACCCTTCTTCGCGCACCATTTCGCCCAGAATGCGCACCATCCAGGCGGCGGTTGACCCCGTGCCAAGCCCCAGCCGCATGCCGTTTTCCACATAATCCAGCGCGCGTTTGGCGGCGACGAACTTGGCCGTATCCATAGGTGAAAGATCTGAAACCATGAAGCGACTCCCCCGATTTTTGTCTGGGCTATCTTATAGGGCCTTCGCCGCCCCGCTGCGAGGGGAAATCCCCACGCGTGCCACCAGCCTGCGGGAATTGGCATTGATCGGTCGGAAACGACCTATCCCTTGCCGGGTGTTTCCGATAGGAAACTTTGACACCACGCCTGCCAACTCCCCGCATCAGAGCCCAGCCCACCATGTTCCTAAGCATCTTTGACATATTCAAAATCGGCGTCGGCCCGTCCAGTTCGCACACGATGGGGCCAATGCTGGCCGCCGCCCGGTTTTTGGACCTGTTGCGCGGCTCGGCCTTTCGCGCGCATGGACTGCGCTGCTCGTTGCACGGCTCCCTCGCGTTTACTGGCAAGGGCCACGCGACCGACCGCGCGGTGATCCTGGGGCTGGCCGGTTTCTTGCCTGACAGCTTTGACAACCAAGCCGCCGAGGCCGCCTTGCAGGACATCGACGCCCGTCACCAGATCCAGCCCGCCGATCTACCGCCCCTGGCCTTCAACCCAAAAACCGACCTGATCTTTGATTATGACAACCCCCTGCCCGGCCATGCCAACGCCATGACCCTGCACGCGCTTGACGCCAGCGGCGATGTCATTTTGCAGGAAATCTACTATTCCATTGGCGGCGGCTTCGTCCTGACGGCGGACGAGTTGGCCAATGATACCGGCCCGAAAGTGCCGACAAACGTGCCCTACCCGTTTCAAACCGGCCACGAGATGATCGAGATGGCCGAACGCAGCGGCAAAACCATCGCCCAGATGAAATGGGATAACGAGCTGTCGGCAAACTCCCACCCCGAATTGTCCCAGGGCATCACCCGGGTCTGGCAGGTGATGAACGACTGCATTGATCGCGGCCTTGCAATCGACGGCATCCTGCCCGGTGGATTGAAAGTCCGCCGCCGCGCCAAGGCGATCCATGATCAGTTGCAGGCCGAACGCGGCCAGAATTTGCAAGCGCCGCATATGATCAATGACTGGATTTCAGTCTATGCGATGGCCGTGAACGAGGAAAACGCCGCCGGCAACCAGGTCGTGACCGCCCCCACCAACGGTGCCGCCGGGGTGATCCCCGCGACCATCCGCTACTATTTGGACCATGTGCCAACCGCGCAGCCCGCCAAGATCGCCGATTTCCTGCTGGCTGCCGCCGCCGTTGGCGGGCTGATCAAGGAAAACGCCTCAATCTCAGGGGCCGAGGTCGGCTGCCAGGGCGAGGTCGGCTCAGCCGCCGCGATGGCCGCGGCCGGCTTGTGCCAGGTTCTGGGCGGCACCCCGAAACAGGTGGAAAACGCCGCCGAGATCGCGCTGGAGCATCATTTGGGCATGACGTGCGATCCGATCAAAGGCCTGGTGCAGGTGCCGTGCATCGAACGCAATGGCCTTGGGGCGATCAAAGCTGTCTCAGCCGCGTCGCTGTCGTTGCGCGGCGACGGCGAACATCTGGTGTCGCTGGATGCCTGCGTTGAAACCATGCGCCAGACCGGGCTTGATATGTCCGAAA
>CAYXXQ010000089.1:0-10726 GCA_964469075.1 uncultured Rhodobacter sp. | reverse complement strand
CGGACCGCTATCTTGGCCCGGCGGCGTTGCTGCATGCGTATCGCTGGATCATCGATTCACGCGACGAGGCAACGGGCGCGCGGCTGGATGATCTTGAGGATCCGTTCAAGCTGTATCGCTGTCACACCATCATGAACTGCACCCGTACCTGCCCCAAAGGGTTGAACCCGGCCAAGGCGATTGCCGAGGTGAAGAAGCTGATGGTTGAGCGGGTGACTTGATAGGTTAGCGGTTACGCATGAGGTTGAAAGGCCTCGGCGTAGTATCCGGGGTCTTTTTCGTTTTCAGGCCCCTCATTCTGCCCGGCGGGTCAGCAGGATTGTGGTGCTGCCTGAGGTGAATTCGGCCCCGGTCAGAGTTTGGGAGTTGGCGGTGATTTCATAGTGATAGGCCAGGCCGAAGCGACGTTTGCCGGATTGTAAGCTGTGGTCGGGGCCTTGGGTGATCTGGTAGCTGCCGCGACAGGTCTGACCGGTGGCGCTGGGGGTTGCATCGCTGATGTCAACCAGGCTTAGGCGGCGGCCGTCATAAAGGCGGCGGGGCGGTGGGCAGCCGGGGGATTGCCAAGTAAACAATTCTGCCAGAAGGCTGATCGGGTCGGTGCGGGTGTCCGTGATTATGCTGGGGTCGGTCAGGGAAGTGCGGTCGCGTTTCGGGGTCAAGGTGACCTGGGTTGGGCGGTTGTTTTCAAAGGATATTTCGGTGTTGCGGCGCTTGAAGAGGCGTTCGGACGCGGCGCTGAATCTGAGTGGGACCAGGCCTTGATCGGGGCTGATCATGCCGCTGGCTTGGCCGTCATACTGCGCGCGCAGCAGGAAGCCGAACAAGCCGGTAGCTTCTGCTGTGACCGCTAGGCTATAAGTGGTGGCGGTGGCACGGTAATCCAGCGCCATTGTGCCAAAGGCCCGGCCATTGGCCGTGATGTCAAACACCGCCGTTTGGGTCTTGACGATGGGTTCTGCCTGGCCCGGGAAGGCCAGCAGCAGCAAGGTTACAAGGGGGATGATCCGGTTCAGCAATAGCGTTCGATGCCAACGATCTGTTGATCGGAATAACGGTCTCCATGTGCGAAACCGGCGGGCAGAAGACGTTTGATGTCGGCGCGGTCCTGATCGGTGAAGCTGATGTCGGTGGCCCCGGCCCATTCTGCCAGGTGGCTGGCGGAGCGCGTGCCGGGGATCGGGATCATGTGGTCGGCTTGATCGAAAATCCAGGCGAGGGCTGCTGCCGATGTGGTGAAGCCGCGCGCCTTGGACCAGTCGCGGAAAGCGGCGATCTGGTCGGCATTAGCGGTGAAGTTGGGTTCGGTAAACCGAGGCGTGCCACGGCGGAAATCCTTGTCGCCAAAGCTGTCTGGATCAAGCCGGATCTCGCTGAACATGCCGCGCGCCAGCGGTGAGAACGGCACGAAGGTGGTGCCAAGGTCGCGGCAGGCGTCGATCAGGCCAAGTTCGGGATAGCGGGTCCAGAGGGAGTATTCGTTTTGCACGGCAGCAACCGGTGCGACATGCGCGGCACGGCGCAGGGTGGAGGGCGCGATTTCGGAAAAGCCGAATTGGCCGATCAGCCCTTCCTGCTGGAATTTGACCAGCGTTTCGACGACCTGTTCCACTTCGATCGCCCAGTCGCGGCGGTGGATATAGTAAAGTTCAACCCTGTCGACCTGAAGGCGCGACAGTGAGCCTTCGAGGGCGCGGCGCAGATGCGGTTCGGAGTTGTTGTTTTCGCCGCGCGCCCCGCCTATGACAATGCCGCCTTTGGTGGCGATCTTGAAGCGATGGCCGGTTTGTTGCTGATAGGCGCCGATCACGCTTTCGGAAGTGCCGAGGCCGTGGATCTCAGCGGTGTCGAGGAAGTCGATGCCGTGGCTGCGGGCGGCGTCAAGGCAGGCGAAACTTTCCTCCTGATCGGTCGGGCCGTAAAAGCCGCCAAAGGACATGCAACCAAGGGAGATTTTCGATACTTCCGGGCCGGTGGTGCCAAGTTTCATGCGGTTCATCAGGGGGCTTTCGGTTAGGGAAAGGCGGCTTCAAGGGCGATTTCGACCATGTCACCGAAACTGCGTTCGCGCTGATCTGCGGGCAGGGCTTCGCCGGTGCCGAGGTGGTCTGAGACGGTTAAAACCGCCAGCGCTCGGCGGGTGTGGCGGGCGGCGAGGGTGTAAAGCTCGGCCGCTTCCATTTCGACCGCCAGGATGCCGTGGCGGACCATTTGTTCGTTGATGTCCGGGCGTTCGTCGTAAAACGTGTCCGAGGAATAGATGCCGCCGACATGGGTTTTGACGCCGCGTGTTTCGGCGGCTTTTGCGGCGGCGGCCAGCAGCGACCAGTCGGCGCAGGGGGCAAAATTCAGCTCTTTCAGGATGCTGCGGGACGGGTTGCCAAGGGTGGTTGCGGTCATCGCCAGGATGACGTCGCGGATGCCGACCTGTTCGGCCATGCCGCCAGCCGAGCCGATGCGGATCAGGGTTTTGGCGTCGTAGTCGCGGATCAGTTCGTTCACATAGATCGACAGGCTGGGCATGCCCATGCCGGAGCCCTGGATTGTGACGCGGTTGCCGCGCCAGGTGCCGGTATAGCCGAGCATGCCGCGGACTTCGTTCACGAGGGTGGGATTTTCCAGGAAGGTTTCTGCCGCCCATTTGGCGCGGTAGGGGTCGCCGGGCAGCAGCACGGTTTCAGCGATCTCGCCTGACTTGGCGCCGATATGGATGGTCATGGGTGGCCTCCTGCCTTGGTGGGTGTTGGCCAGACTATCGCGAAGTTTGACTGCATGGAAGCCGGGAAAAGGGGGCTGACGGCCCCCTCAGGCCTGTTCGGCCTTTCACCCCCTGTGAGTATTTTGGGAACAATGAGGGGGGTCGGGGGCTTTGCGGTTTACTGCGCGGCCAGGGCTTCGGGGTCGATCAGGGTTACGATGTCCATCATGATGCGGTTGAGCTTAAAATCTTTCGGGGTATAGACGCGGGCGACGCCGTAGCCGCGCAGGGTTTCTGCATCGGCCTCAGGGATGATGCCGCCGACGACGACCGGGATATGGTCAAGTTTGGCGTCGCGCATGCGGTCCATCACCTCTTTGATCAGGGGGATGTGGCTGCCCGACAGGATCGACAGGCCGACGACATGGGCGCTTTCTTCAAGGGCGGTCGCGACGATCTGTTCCGGGGTCAGACGGATGCCGTCATAGGTGATATCCATGCCGCAATCGCGCGCGCGGACGGCGATTTGTTCGGCACCGTTGGAGTGGCCGTCAAGGCCGGGTTTGCCGACCAGGAATTTGAGGCGGCGGCCGAGTTTGGCAGAAACCGCATCGACCGCGTCGCGCAGATCATCCAGGCCTTCGGTCTGGTTTGAGACGGATTTTGAGACGCCGGTCGGGGCACGGTATTCGCCAAAGACCTGGCGCATCACTTCGCCCCATTCGCCGGTGGTGACGCCCGCCCTTGCGGCGGCGATTGAGGGCGGCATGATGTTGCTGCCGTTCTTTGCCGCGTCGCGCAGGGCGGCGAGGGCTTGATTGACGGCATTGATATCGCGGTCCGCGCGCCACTGGGTCAGGCGGTTGATCTGATCAGCCTCGGCGGCCGGGTCGACGACCATGATGCTGCCGTCGCCGCCAGTCAGCGGGCTGTCAGCACCTTCGGTGAAGCGGTTGACGCCGATCACGGTGGTTTCGCCGCTTTCGATCCGGCCAAGCCGGGCGGCGTTGCTGTCAACTAGCCGGCCTTTCATATATTCGATGGCGGCGACGGCCCCGCCCATGGCGTCGATGGTTGCCAGTTCTTCGCGCGCGCCGGTTTTCAGCGCCTCGACTTTGCGATCCACCGCCGGGTTGCCGTCAAACAGGTCGTCATATTCCAGAAGGTCGGTTTCAAACGCCAGGATCTGCTGCATTCTGAGCGACCATTGCTGATCCCAGGGGCGCGGCAGGCCAAGGGCTTCGTTCCAGGCCGGCAGTTGCACGGCGCGGGCGCGGGCGTTTTTCGACAAGGTCACGGCCAGCATTTCCAGCAAGATGCGGTAGACGTTGTTTTCCGGCTGCTGCTCAGTGAGGCCAAGCGAGTTGACCTGCACGCCATAGCGAAAGCGGCGCATTTTGGCGTCGGTGACGCCGTAGCGCTGTTCGCAGATTTCATCCCACAAATCGACGAAAGCGCGCATTTTGCACATCTCGGTGACAAAGCGGATGCCTGCATTGACGAAGAAACTTATGCGGCCGACGACTTGCGGGAAATCTTCGGCGGGGACTTTGGTTTTGACGTCGTCCAGCACGGCGGTGGCGGTTGCCAGCGCAAAGGCCAGTTCCTGTTCGGGGGTCGCGCCGGCCTCTTGCAGATGATAGGAACAGACGTTCATCGGGTTCCATTTTGGCACGTTTTGATAGCAATAGGCGGCGACGTCGGTGATCAGCCGCAAGCTGGGTTTCGGCGGGCAGACATAGGTGCCGCGCGACAGGTATTCTTTGATGATGTCGTTCTGGACCGTGCCTTGCAACTGGCGGATATCGGCACCCTGTTCTTCGGCCACTGCGATGTAAAGCGCCAGCAGCCAGGGGGCGGTGGCGTTGATCGTCATCGAGGTGTTCATCTGGTCAAGCGGGATGTCGGCAAAAAGTGCCCGCATATCGCCGAGATGGCCAAGCGGCACGCCGACCTTGCCGACCTCACCGCGCGCCAGGATGTGATCGCTGTCATAGCCGGTTTGGGTCGGCAGATCGAAGGCGACCGACAGGCCGGTCTGGCCCTTGGCCAGGTTGCCGCGATAAAGTGCGTTGGAATCCTTGGCGGTCGAATGGCCGGCATAGGTGCGGAACAGCCAGGGGCGGGTTTTTGCGTCGGTCATCGGGCGTGGCCTTTTGCTGGGTCGTTTCAAACTTGTAACAAAATTACACAAGTCAGACGACTCGCGCAATTTCGTGTCGTCTGGCATTTTGCCGCAGCGCAGCATGGACTGCAAGATGTCTTTCCATCATGTGCGACCGCGCGTAAGCCTGTTGCAGATGTAATGCGACACGCTCTGACGAAAGCCTGCCCTTGATTTCCGCCGCCCGCACGCCGCCGCATATGCTGACGCTGGTTTTACTGACCGGCCTGGCCTTGGTATCGGTCAACATGTTCATCCCCTCGCTGGCGCATATGGCCGCGGATTTTGAGGTGGATTACAGTTTGATGAGCCTGTCTGTCGCGGGCTATCTGGCGATGACCGGGGTTTTGCAGATCATTCTGGGGCCGCTGTCGGATCGGTTTGGCCGACGGCCGGTGCTGCTGGTCGGGCTGGTGGTGTTTGTGCTGGCCTCGGTCGGGTGCTGGCTGGCGCAGGATTTTTGGCTGTTTTTGGTGTTTCGCCTGTTGCAGGGGGCGATCATTGCTGGATCAGCCCTGTCGCGCGCGGTGGTACGCGATATGCTGGAACCCCGCGCGGCGGCCAGCATGATGGGGTATATCAGTTCGGCGATGGCGATTGCGCCGATGCTGGGGCCGATGCTTGGCGGGGTGCTGGATGAATGGTTCGGCTGGCGGGCCAATTTCGCGGCGTTTACCTTGTTTGGGGTCGGCCTACTGCTGGTCTGCTGGGCCGATCTGGGGGAGACCAACCAGAACAAATCCGAGACGTTTGGCAAGCAATTCCGCAGCTATCCAGAGCTGGTAGGGTCGCGGCGATTTTGGGGCTATTCGGCGTGCAGCGCGTTTTCTGTCGGCTCGTTCTACGCGTTTTTGGCGGGGGTGCCGATGGTGGCGATGTCGGTTCTGGACCTGTCGCCTGCGACGCTGGGCTTGTGCGTGGGGCTGATCACCAGCGGATTTTTCATCGGCACGTTCATTTCTGGGCGCATAGCCGCGCTGTTTGAGTTGACGACGATGATGCTGGCCGGGCGGGTTGTGGCCTGCGCCGGGCCGATGATCGGGTTAGGGCTGTTTGCGCTTGGCTATCTGAATGTCGTGACGCTGTTTGGGTCGGTGATTTTTGTTGGCTTGGGCAACGGGCTGACCCTGCCCAGTGCCGGGGTCGGGGCCTTGTCGGTGCGGCCACATCTGGCGGGCAGTGCCTCGGGGTTGTCAGGGGCGCTAACTGTGGGGGGCGGTGCGGTTGTCACGTCGGTCAGCGGCGCGGTGGTTGCCGGAGCTTGGGCTGCGCATATTCTGCTGGGGCTGATGCTGGCCTCGGCCTTTATGGGGCTTGTGGCGGCGCTGGCGGTTTATCTGCTGGATCGGGTCGAGGGGCCGCTGTCGGCCTGACAAAATCGCGGCTTTACCGGTGCGGACTTTGCTGTAACCTGCGACTATGTTTGATCTGGTCGAAATCCCCTTCTGGGTGGCGTTCCTGTTGGTGGCTTTTGCCGCCGTGGCCTTTCTGGACCGGATGCTGATGCCGTCGGTGCGGTGGTATTTGCGGCGGCGGTTCAACCGGGCGATCACGCGGCTGAACGATCATTTGCAGACGCAGATCCAGCCTTTCAAACTGACCCAGCGGCGGATTCTGATCGACCGGCTGCTGCATGACCCCAAGGTGATGGAGGCGGTCAGCCAGCAGGCCAAGGAGACCAGCACCCCGAACGAGGTGATCGCGGCCAAGGCCAAGCTTTATGCGCGCGAAATCGTGCCGTTCTTTTCGGTTTTCACCTATTTCGGGTTTGCGATCCGGGTGTCACGGTTTCTGTCTGAGGCTTTGTACCGGGTGCGGATCGGGTTTATCGACGACAAGGCGCTGAAAGCGGTCGATCCCGAAGCGACGGTGGTGTTTGTGATGAACCATCGCAGCAATATGGATTACGTGCTGGTGACGTATCTGGCTGCCGAACGCTCGGCCCTGTCCTATGCAGTGGGGGAGTGGGCGCGGGTCTGGCCATTGCAGCAATTGATCCGTTCGCTCGGGGCGTATTTTATCCGCCGCAAATCGCGCAACCCTTTGTATCGGCGGGTGCTGGCGCGGTATGTGCAGATGGCGACCGAGGGCGGTGTCAGTCAGGCGATTTTCCCGGAAGGCGGGCTAAGTCTTGATGGTCGCCCGCGTGAGGCCAAGCTGGGATTGCTGAGCTATATTCTGGACGGTGCCGCTGCCGAGGGGCATCGCGATGTGGTGTTCGTGCCGGTTGGGCTGAACTATGACCGGGTTCTGGAAGACCGCGTGTTAACCAATGTTGACCCGGACGGAGCGCGGCATTTTGAATTTAACATGTGGGTGTTTCTGGGATTCATCTGGCGGCAGCTTTGGCTGAGGATCACCAAGCGGTTCTATCGCTATGGCTATGCCTGTGTCAGCTTTGGCCGACCGGTGTCCCTGCGCGATTATCTGGCGCAATCGGACGCGCCGGATGTCACCCAGCTGACCGAGGAGTTGGGCACGCATCTGATGAAACGGGTCAAGGATGTGATCCCGGTTTTGCCGGTGCCGATGGTGGCGACCGTGCTGGCCGAGGCCGAAGGGCCGTTAACCCGGCTGGACATCAAGGCGCGGTGTCATGCGCTGCTGAAGGAATTCGCGATCTCAGATGCTTATGTGCATTTGCCGCTGCGGGACGAGGATTACGCGGTTGAGGTCGGTTTACGGATTCTGACGCTGCGACATATGGTCGTGGAGAAGGACGGCCGGTTCAGAGTCAACCCCAAGGATCGCTTGCTGGTGGCGTATTATGCGAACTCTGTGGCGCATTTACGACCCTCTGCTTTAGGCAATTACGCAATATAATTGCCTGTTATGCGGGGTTTTCAGTCATTTATTACGTTGCTTGGGCGTTGGATAGCGTGATGTTGCTCTTGCCCTTGTGGCGCATTAATGACACTACGCCCCAAATCAGACCTTGACGGCTTTTCTGCATCGCAGCATGCTGCACCGCAGAAAGACCGTAGATAAAACACCGACTCGATGCACGGAGACATAAAATGGCCCCTCTTGATGAGATGACGGAAATCGCGCCCTACGAGGCCCCTGTCAAAGACCTTTACGAAGTCGGGGAAATCCCGCCGCTGGGCCATGTGCCTGCGAATATGTACGCCTGGGTGATCCGCCGGGAGCGTCACGGTGAACCGGACCAATCCTTTCAGGCCGAAGTGGTCGAGACCCCCAAACTTGACAGCCATGAAGTGCTGATCTTCGTGATGGCGGCTGGCGTTAACTATAACGGCGTGTGGGCAGGCCTTGGCATCCCGATCAGCCCGTTCGACGTCCATAAAGCGCCTTATCACATTGCCGGTTCGGACGCGTCGGGCATTGTCTGGGCGGTGGGCGACAAGGTTAAGCGCTGGAAAGTCGGCGACGAAGTTGTGGTGCATTGCAACCAGGATGATGGCGACGACGAAGAATGCAACGGCGGTGATCCGATGTTCTCCGAAAGCCAGCGGATCTGGGGGTATGAGACGCCGGACGGCTCGTTTGCGCAGTTCACTCGGGTTCAGGCGCAGCAATTGATGCACCGTCCGCGGCACCTGACCTGGGAAGAAAGTGCCTGTTACACGCTGACATTGGCGACCGCCTACCGGATGCTGTTTGGCCACCGGCCGCACACGCTGAAGCCGGGTCAGAACGTGCTGGTCTGGGGCGCGTCAGGCGGGCTGGGGTCGTTTGCGATCCAGCTGATCAACACCGCAGGCGCCAACGCGATTGGGGTGATTTCCGACGAGGACAAGCGCGATTTCGTAATGAGCCTGGGCGCCAAGGGCGTGATCAACCGCAAGGATTTCAATTGTTGGGGCCAGATGCCGACGGTGAATACGCCGGAATATAAGGACTGGTTCGGTGAGGTTCGCAAGTTCGGCAAAGCCATCTGGGACATCACCGGCAAGGGCAACAATGTCGATCTGGTGTTTGAACATCCGGGTGAGGCGACGTTCCCAGTGTCGGTTTTTGTCTGTAAAAAGGGCGGCATGGTTGTGATTTGCGCCGGGACGACCGGCTATAATCTGACGATGGATGCGCGCTATTTGTGGATGCATCAGAAGCGGATTCAGGGCAGCCATTTCGCGCATCTGAAACAGGCGGCAGCGGCGAACCAGTTGATGCTGGAACGGCGGCTTGATCCGTGCATGTCCGAAGTTTTCCCCTGGGAACAGATCCCCGATGCGCATGTGAAAATGCGTAAGAACGAACATAAGCCGGGCAATATGGCGGTTCTGGTCAGCGCGCCGGAACTGGGCCTGCGGACGTTTGAGGACACGCTTGAGGCGAGCCGCAACCGCTAAATCGCGATTTATCTGGCCCTGAAACACAGAGTTTCCGGGCTGGAAACAACACTGAATAAGCACCCGTCTGGCCCCGGTCAGGCGGGTGTTTTTGATTCTGTATCTATAGATATCAAAGGGTTACAGATTTACGACCCGCTATTTCAGGGGGCGCAGAACAGGCGAATTTCCTAGGGTCAAGCCTCCTGCTAAAGTAGATTTAAGGCGTTGTTAATCAATCACAGGAAAGTAGGGCTATGTCGCAGGAATGGATGATTGATGTTTTGACTGATTTGAAGCGGTTCGCCCGTGAAAATGGTCTTATGGGTCTGGCTGAACAGTTGGACGACACCATCCTTATTGCCGCGGCGGAGTTGAAACAACAGGATCAGAAAGATCCAGTAAAGCCCGGATATGCCCAGCAAACTACTTTTATTCCTCGAACATATGCAGCAGGTGACAAGTCTTGAAGGCTTGCAGGCGCTGGTGTCGCAATTGCCTGCGATCTACCAAGTGGAACATTTCGTCTATCACTCGGTCAACAGTGCCGGGCAGCCTTATGCGGCGCTGACCTATGATCTGGATTGGGTCGATCATTATCTGGACCGCGATTATGGCCGGATTGATCCAGTGGTTCTGGGCTGTTACCAGCGATTTCACCCGGTGGACTGGAAGCGGCTTGACTGGTCGGGCAAGGCCGCCCGGTCGTTCATGCTGGAAGCGATGGATGCGGGGCTGGGCAATCAGGGATTTTCGATCCCGATCCGTGGCCCGAACGGCCAGTTTGCGCTGTTTACGGTTAACCATCATTGCAGCGACCGGGCCTGGGCGAAATTTACCGGACAGTATGTCCAGGATCTGCTGCTGATTGCGCATTACGTGAACCAAAAAGCGCTGGAGATTGAACGTGGCACCGATAAACTGCCGGATCAGATGTTGTCGCCGCGTGAACAGGATGCGCTGACGATGATCGGCACCGGCAAAAGCCGGGCCTATGCGGCGCAAACGCTGGCGATCTCGGAGCACACGTTGCGGGTCTATATCGAATCGGCGCGGTTCAAGCTGGGGGCTGCGAACACCACACATGCGGTGGCGCTGGCAATGGCGCGCGGCAAGATCATTGTTTGAGATGACGGTTTGTTTGCGGCCCGGTCCCTGACTCTAAGGGCCACCGCAAAGGCGGCCCCCCATTGCCGGATTTCTTTTCAAGCGTGCGTTCGGCACCTGTTAACCACAGGCCGGATACCTCCTTCAGCTTTCCAGCTTAAGGGGGATTTGATGATCCGATATCTTTATGGCGACCAGTTGGCGCAGCATCCGGAGCTTGTTTCCAGCATGTTTCAGGACCGCGCTTGCCAGTTTTCGGAGCGCTTGAAATGGCCAGTGGACGTGGATGTGCTGGGATTTGAGCGGGATGAGTATGACGCCGCCAATCCACTGTATGTGATCCATCAGCGCGGCGATGGCATGCACGGCGGGTCGATGCGGTTTTTGCCGACGACCGGGCCGGTCATGGTTAACTGTCACATCCCGGCAGGTAATATGGCTGTTTGTTGAACAGCTGCGGCTTGA
>CAYXXQ010000088.1:0-10754 GCA_964469075.1 uncultured Rhodobacter sp. | reverse complement strand
GCAGGCGCGCATGACATGATCCTGACCATGCCCGACGGCTATGACACCCGCGTTTCACCGCATGGCGGCCGTTTGTCAGGTGGTCAGGTGCAGCGCCTTGGTCTGGCACGGGCGATGTATGGTAACCCCGTTTTGCTGGTACTGGATGAGCCGAACTCGAACCTTGATTCGCTGGGTTCAAACGCCCTTAACCTGGCGATCCGACAGATGAAGGCCGACGGAAAATCCGTCATCATCATGGCCCACCGCCCCGCCGCCATCGCCGAATGCGACCTGTTGCTGGTGTTGGAAGACGGCATGCGCAAAGCCTTTGGCCCGCGCGACGAAGTGCTGAAATCCCAGGTGCAGAACCACGCCAAAATCACCCAGACAATCGCGCCGGAGACCCGGGAATGACTGCGCCAAGCCGCCCCGATCCCAGCCCCACCGCCCGCTGGAAAGCCCGCGGCCCGCTGATGGCTGGCTATCTGGCACTGGCTGTGCTGGTGCTTGGGTTTGGCGGCTGGAGTGTGACAACCACAATTTCAGGCGCCATCATCGCCCCCGGCCAGATCGAGGTTGAGCAAAACCGCCAGGTCGTCCAGCACCTGACCGGCGGCGTGGTCGGCGAAATCCGCGTCAAGGAAGGCGACAGCGTCAAGGCGGGCGATGTGGTTGTCCGGCTGGACGACACGACGCTGAAATCCGAACTTAACGTCATCGAAAGCCAGTATTTCGAGATGGTCGCGCGCCGGGGTCGCCTCGCGGCGGAACGCGACGGCCGCGACGCCATCACGTTTGACCCACTCCTGATCACCGCCGCCGCTGACAATGCCGAGCTGCGCGACCTGATGGATGGCCAGACCCGCCTGTTTCAGGCGCGCCTTGATAGCCAGCGGCAGGAATCCGAACAAATGGCCGAACGCAAGGTGCAGATCCAGGCCCAGATCGACGGGCTGACGGCCCAATATGATGCACAGATCAAGCAGCATGACCTGATGCAGCTTGAACTTGATGACCAGTTGAAGCTGCTGGAAAAAGGCCTGGCCCAGGCCTCGCGGGTGTCGGCGATGAAGCGCGAAGCCGCGCGCCTTGAAGGCCAGATGGGGGAGGTCAAAGCCGCCCGGGCCGAGGCAGCCGGCAAGATGATCGAAACCGAAATCGGCCTCTTGCGCTTGGTTTCCAGCCGCCGCGAAGACGCCATCACCCGCCTGCGCGACCTTGGCTACCGTGAGTTGGAGCTGGCCGAGCGCCGCTTGTTGCTGCTGGACACCCTGTCGCAACTTGACATCCGCGCACCGGTCTCGGGCGTGGTTTATGGCATGCAGGTTTTCGCGCTGCGCTCGGTCGTGCGCCCGGCTGATCCGGTGATGTATATCGTGCCGCAAGACCTGCCGCTGGTGATCGCCGGACGGATTGAGCCGATCCATATCGACCAGGTGCATGTCGGCCAGCCCGTGACCTTGCGCTTTTCCGCATTTGACCAGCGCAGCACGCCCGAACTGTTTGGCAAAGTGATAAAACTGTCGGCTGATGCCTTTGTTGATGAGGCAACGCGCGCGTCTTATTATCGCGTCGATATCGCGCCCGATCCCGAAGAATACGAAAAGCTGCAAGGCCTTGACCTGCTGCCCGGCATGCCGGTCGAAAGTTATATCCGCACTGCCGACCGCACCCCCCTCAACTATCTCATAAAACCGCTCAGCGACTATTTCACCAAGTCGTTCCGCGAAGACTGATCGCGCCTAAAAAGGTTTTCAGAACTACCCAAACTTTGCGGTTTTCAGCCGCCGATTTAGCCGTTAGTTTTCGTCAAAACCCAATTGCGAAAGGCGTCGACATGACCAGCACCATTGAAGCCAAGTTGAAGGAAATGGGCGTCACCCTGCCCAGCGCTCCGGCCCCGGCGGCAAATTACGTGCCTTACGTGATCACCGGCGATCTGGTGTTTGTGTCGGGTCAGATTTCCAAAGACGAAACCGGGTTGATCCTTGGCAAACTTGGCGACAGCATGGGGGTCGAAGCAGGCCAAGCCGCCGCCCGCGTCTGCGCGCTGAACCTGCTGGCACAACTGAAAGCCGCCTGCGGCGGAGATCTTGACCGGCTGGTTCAGGTCGTCAAGCTGGGCGGTTTCGTCAATTGCACCGCCGATTTCACCGACCAGGCAATGGTCATCAACGGCGCATCCGATTTTCTGGGCGACCTCTTGGGCGCGAAAGGCGCGCATGCCCGCGCTGCGGTCGGCTCCTCCTCACTTCCTTTGGGGGTTGCGGTTGAGATCGAAGGCATTTTCCAGATCCGCTGATGGCCTTGCCCGTTGAATTCCTTTGCCAGCCCTTGGCCCATCGCGGCTTGCATGATCTGGCGCATGGCTTGCCGGAAAACAGCCCGGCAGCGTTTCAGCGTGCGATCGACCACGGCTATGGTATTGAGCTTGACGTACAACTGTCCGCAGACGGCCAGGCAATGGTGTTCCATGACGAGGATCTGGATCGCCTGACCGAGGAAACCGGCCCGATCACAGCCCGAACTGCTGCGGCCCTTGGCCAAATCCCGCTGACAGCCGGGCAGGATAACATCCCGACCCTGACCGAAGTGCTGGCGCAGGTTAACGGCCAGGTGCCGCTGCTGATCGAAATCAAGGATCAGGACGGCCAGCTTGGCCCAAACACCGGCCTGCTGGAATGCGCCGTCGCCCGCGATCTGGCAAAATACCAAGGCCCGGTCGCCGTGATGTCGTTCAACCCGCACGCAGTCGCCGCCTTCACCAAGGCTGCCCCAAACATCGCGGTTGGCCTTGTCACCTGCGATTTCACCGACAAGGGCTGGGAAGCCGTCCCGGACGACCGCCGCGCGCAGTTGACCCAATTGCCGGACCTTGCCCGCCTGAACGCCAGCTTCATTTCCCACGATCGCGCCGATCTTGGTAGCCCGGTCGTCGCGCGTGTCAAGGCCAGCGGCCTGCCGATCCTCTGCTGGACCATCCGCACCCCTGATCAGGAACGCGCTGCCCGAAAAGTTGCGGACAACATCACGTTTGAGGGATATCTTGCCTGAACCTGCCAAAGACCGGATCGGGCGCAACACCGCATGACACAAGATGACCAGATCGAAATTTCGGTCCTTGGCGCAATCGCTGATATCTGCGCCAAAGACTGGGACGCGCTTGCCAATCCAACCGGCGGTCGGCCCGAAGATCCGTTCACTAGCCACCGGTTTTTGAAGGCGCTGGAAGACAGCGGCTCGGTCGGGGTTGGCACGGGCTGGGCGCCCCGGCATCTGCTGGCGCGCCTTAAAGGCAAACCGATCGGCGCGATGCCGCTTTACGCCAAGGGCCACAGCCAGGGCGAATACGTGTTTGATCACTCCTGGGCCCATGCCTATGAACGGGCGGGCGGGCGGTATTATCCGAAATTGCAAGCCGCCGTGCCTTTCACCCCGGCCACAGGCGCGCGATTTCTGAGCGATCCCAACCACCGCGACTCCGCCCGGCAGGCGCTGGTGCAAGGGGTGGTGCAACTGACGATGCAGCAACAGCTTTCAAGTCTGCACATCTCCTTTTGCACCGAGGATGAGGCCGCCTCCGGCGAAGCGATGGGCCTGATGCACCGCACCGGCCAGCAGTTTCACTGGATCAATGACGGCTATTGCGATTTCTCCGATTTCCTGGCGCATCTGTCGTCGCGCAAGCGCAAAGCGATCCGCAAGGAACGCGCCGTGGCCCAGGCTTTTGGCGGCACAATCCAGCATCTGACCGGCGACGCGATCCAGCCCGAACACTGGGACGCGTTCTGGCAGTTCTATCAGGACACCGGTGCGCGCAAATGGGGCACGCACTATCTGACGCGGGAGTTTTTTGATTGCGTACAGGAAACCATGCGCGACGACGTGCTGCTAATCCTGTGCGAACGCGGTGGACGCTGGGTCGCCGGGGCGCTGAACTTCATTGGCCGCGACGCGCTGTTCGGGCGTTATTGGGGCGCGGTTGAGGGTCATCCGTTTCTGCATTTCGAGGTCTGCTATTATCAGGCGATCGACTATGCGATTGCGAATGGCTTGGCGCGGGTCGAGGCCGGGGCGCAGGGCGAACACAAACTGGCGCGCGGCTATCTTCCGGTGGCGACACATTCGCTACACTGGATCGCCGATGAAGGGTTTCGCAAAGCGGTCGCCCAGTTTCTGGAGCAGGAGCGCGCTGCCGTGGACGAGGATATAGAGATCCTGACCAGCTATGGCCCGTTCCGGCGCGGCGGGCGCGACCCCCGATAGGCCGGTTTGGCCACGCAAGGCGCGGCCAATGCCTTTGGCAAGGATATTTCGGAAAGAAAGATGTAGAGGCGCCGCGATTAGCGCCGGGCGTCAGATCTGTTCAAGCAGGGTTTCGCCGGCAGAAATCTCGCAACCGCCGCCTTCAGGCTCTGGATTCAGGACTTTGACGACGCCGTTTTCGATATAGGCCGAATAGCGTTTGGACCGATCGATAAAGCCGATCTGTGGGGCCGAAAACGCCATGCCAATCGCCTTGGTAAACGTGGCATCGCCATCGGCCAGAAGTTCAATCCCGGCCTCCGACGCGCCTGAGGCATCGTCCCAGGCTTTCATCACGAACGGATCATTGACCGACACACAGACGATATGATCGACACCTTTGGCGCGCAGCGCGTCGGCGGTGCGGATGAAGCTGGGCAGATGCGCCGCCGAACAGGTGCGGGTGAACGCGCCGGGCAGGCCAAACAGCACCAGTTTCTTGCCTTGGCTGAGGTCGGAAAGGGATACCATTTCCGGCCCTTTCGCCCCAATTTTGCTGAATGTCGCGTCAGGGAGGGTGTCGCCTGGTTTGATGGTCATGATCGGTCTCTTTTCGGATTGCCCTTGTTCTGTTGAAACCTATACGATCCGGCCAAATCAAGGGCCAGCTAAAAACAGCAGGAGGCGTGATGTCGCAAATAATTGTGATCGGTGCAGGGCAGGCGGGTTCATCGCTTGTCGTCAAGCTCCGCAATCTGGGGTTTGATGGCGAGATAACCCTGATCGGGGAAGAACCTGTGCCGCCCTATCAGCGCCCGCCCTTGTCCAAGAAATACCTGCTGGGCGAGATGGAGAAAGAGCGGCTGTATCTACGCCCCGAAGCGTTTTACAGCGATCATGGCATCACTCTGCGTCTGGGCCAATCGGTTGATCATATCGACCCGGTTGCCAAGACTGTCACGCTGGGCCAGACCGTGCTGGCCTATGATCAACTGGCGCTGACCACCGGCTCAGACCCGCGTCTGTTGCCTGCGGCCATCGGTGGCACGCTTAACGGGGTTTATGCGGTGCGCAACCTTGCGGATGTCGACGCGATGGCGCCTGAGTTTATCAAGGACCGCCGCGTTTTGATCATCGGCGGCGGTTATATCGGGCTTGAGGCGGCCGCGGTCGCCGCCAGTCGCGGCTTGAAAGTGACTTTGGTTGAAATGGCCGACCGGATTTTGCAACGGGTCGCGGCCCCCGAAACCTCGGACTATTTTCGCGCACTGCATCAGGCCCACGGCGTTGAAATTCTGGAAGGCGTCGGTTTGAACCGGTTGACCGGCGATGGTTTCGTTACCGGCGCGGACTTGTCCGACGGCACCAGCCTGGTACTGGATTTCGCCATCGTTGGCGTCGGTATCACCCCCGCCACTGGGCTGGCCGAGACGGCCGGCCTGACCCTTGACAACGGCATCAAAACCGACGCCAAAGGCCAAACCTCAGCCCCTGGTATCTGGGCTGCTGGGGATTGCGCGTCCTTCCCCTATCACGGCGGCCGCATCCGGCTTGAATCCGTGCCAAACGCGATTGAACAGGCTGAGATTGTTGCCGAAAACATGCTGGGGGCGGGCAAAGACTATGCCGCCAAGCCTTGGTTCTGGTCAGACCAGTATGACGTCAAACTGCAAATCGCAGGTCTGAACACCAGCTATGACACCATCGTCACAAGGCGGTCGGAAAAGGCCGTCAGTTTCTGGTATTATCAGGGCGACAAGCTGTTGGCGGTTGATGCGATGAACGACCCGCGCGCTTACATGTTCGGCAAGCGCCTGATCGAAGCCGGAAAATCGCCGGACAAGGTGGTCATCGCCGACGCCACCAGCGATCTGAAAGCGCTGCTGGTTTGACGCATGCGGATCATTGGCGGACAGTTCAGAGGCCTGCATCTAAGCGCGATTGGCAAGGGCGATGCGGCGGCGCATCTGCGCCCAACCTCGGACCGGGTGCGCGAAAGCATCTTCAATTTGCTGCTGAACGGCGGCTACGGCAATCCGGTCGCCGGGGCCAATGTGCTGGATCTTTTTGCCGGCACCGGCGCGCTTGGGCTTGAAGCGTTAAGCCGGGGTGCGGCAAAGGTGGTTTTCGTCGATGACGGTGCCAAAGCGCGGGCGCTGATTGCCCGTAACATTGATCTTTGCCGCGCCGCCGACAGGGCCAGTCTGCTGCGCCGCGATGCCACGCGACTGGGGGTGGCCAGCGACGGGCCGTTTGACCTCGTGTTCCTTGATCCGCCCTATGGCAAGGGGCTTGGGGCGCGGGCGCTGGCTTCGGCCCGGGATGGCGGCTGGCTGGCTGATGATGCTTTGGTCGTCTGGGAAGAAAACGCCCAGCAAGACCTGCCCGAGGGGTTCACCCTTTTGGACGCGCGTCGCTATGGGGACAGCTGGATACATGTGCTAGGCTTTGCGGGTTAAGGAAAAACCCCTACGGGAAAGCAGGCGGATGCAGCTGAAGACCTATATTCAGGACCATTTTCAAGGCAGGCAACCCTGGTGGCAGGTGCTGCTGGTCAACCTATTGGGCCTGCATTTTCTGCTGGATTACGCGGCTGCATCAGTCGGACCGCCAATCCTTTGGCTGAACGCCATCGTCTTGCCCTGGCAAATCGTCGGCGCTATCAGAACCGCCCGGCAGGTGCTGCGCAACGACGCCGATCTGATGCCGCAACTGGCGCTCTATGCAACGGTCGGCCTGATCACGCTGTTGACCCTGACCCAGATCATCGACCATCTGACGCGGCCCTTACCGCCAAACGCCGTACCGCAGATCGCCCAACACCCGCAGTTGCCGTTTGATGCGGCCACCGGCCAGATACACCTGCAAGGCCCGATCACTTTCAAGGCCAATCTGGCGCTGAAGGCAACGCTGGCCGCACGGCCAAGTGCCAAAACCCTGGTGCTTGCCAGCGACGGTGGCAATATTTTCGCCGGTCGCGCGCTTGCGATCACCATCGCGCAGGCGGGGCTGGCGACCCTTGTGGCCGAGCAATGTTTTTCCGCCTGCACCATCGCCTTTCTTGCAGGACATACGCGACACCAGGGGCCGAAGGGCCAGCTTGGGTTTCACGGCTATGCGTTTGACAGCGCCCAGCGGGTGCAAACCCTTGATGTCGGCGGGGAAGAGGCGAAAGATCGCGCCACTTTCGCCCGCGCGGGCGTGACACCGGCCTTTCTTGACCGCGCCTTCGCCACCGATCCCCCGGGCCTGTGGCGCCCCACCCGAGCCGAGCTGACAGCAGGCGGCGTTCTACGTGACTGATCCTGCCCATCTGATCCCTCCGGCCTGTTCCCTCAGATGCGCCCTTGTTCCCCATTTCTTAATGTGGGACACAAAGGCCAATCGCGCAGCAAAAAAACTGGCCTTGAATGCCTGACCTCAACCATCTTTTGCAATCCGTTTTCGGGTTTGACCAGTATCGCCCCGGCCAGCAGGAAATCGTCGAGGCGGTTTTTGCAGGCAAGAACACGCTGGCGATCATGCCCACCGGCGGCGGCAAATCCCTGTGTTTCCAACTGCCGGGGATCGCGCAAGACGGGGTGACAGTGGTGATCTCACCGCTGATTGCCCTGATGCGCGATCAGGTCCGCAGCCTGCGCGAAGTCGGGGTTGAGGCCGGGTCGCTGACCAGCGGCAACACCGAAGAAGAGACCGAAACCGTGTTTCAGGCGCTGGACGACGGGCGGCTGAAAATCCTTTATATCGCGCCCGAGCGCCTGGCCAATCCCGCCACGTTGATGCTGCTGAAAAAGGTTAACACCAGGCTGATCGCTGTGGACGAGGCTCATTGCGTCAGCCAATGGGGCCATGATTTCCGCCCGGATTATTTGCGCATCGGCGCGCTGCGTCAGGCGCTGGGCGTGCCGCTGGCCGCCTTCACCGCAACCGCCGATGCTGAAACCCGGGCCGAGATTGTCACCCGCCTGTTTGACGGCACGCAGCCGGAAACTTTCCTGCGCGGTTTTGACCGTCCCAACATCAACCTGGCTTTTCAGGCCAAGGACAAACCGCGCCAGCAACTGCTGGATTTCGCCGCCGCACGCAAAGGCCAGTCGGGCATCGTTTACTGTGGCACCCGCGCGAAAACCGAGACCCTGGCCCAGGCCCTCCGCGCCGAAGGTCATGTCGCGCTTTACTATCACGCCGGGATGGACCCCGAAGAACGCCGCATCGCTGAAACCCGGTTTTCCCGCGAAGACGGGCTGATCGTTGTCGCTACGGTCGCCTTTGGCATGGGGGTCGACAAACCCGATATCCGTTGGGTCGCACATGCCGATCTGCCAAAATCAATCGAGGCGTATTATCAGGAAATCGGCCGCTCGGGCCGCGATGGTGCGCCCGCCGATACCCTAACCCTTTATGGTGCCGAAGACGTGCGCCTGCGTCGCGCCCAGATCGACGAAGGCCTCGCCCCCGCCGACCGCAAAGAAGCCGATCACGCCCGCTTAAACGCCCTGCTTGGCCTGGCCGAGGCTCGCCATTGCCGCCGCCATGTCCTGCTGGGCTATTTCGGCGAAGACATCACCGCCTGTGGCAATTGCGACCTCTGCACCAACCCGCCCGAGCTTTTTGACGGCACCGAGGCCGTGCGCAAAGCCCTGTCCGCCATCCTGCGCACCGAGGAATATTTTGGCGCCGGCCATCTGATCGACATCCTGCGCGGCGTTAAGACCGACAAGATCATTCAGCGCGGCCACCAAAGCCTGCCAACTTTCGGCGTCGGCCAGGATATGGGCAAACCCGCCTGGCAGGCGGTGTTTCGCCAGATGATGGGCTATGACCTGATCCGCCCGGATGCAGCCCGACACGGTGCCCTCAGAATGACCGAGGCGGCCCGCCCGATCCTGCGCGGCGAAGCAACGATCGATCTGCGCCGTGACACCATCACCACCGCCAGCAGCCCAAGGCCCGCCGTCAAAGCCCTGATCGCCGAAGAAGATGAACCACTTCTGGCTGCCCTGAAATCCAAACGCCGGGAACTGGCCGAAGCGATGAAAGCCCCGGCCTATGTGGTTTTCCCCGACCGCACGCTGATCGAAATGGCTACAGCCAAGCCAACCACCCTGGATGCTTTTTCCGCCTTGCCCGGGGTCGGCGCGAAGAAACTGGAAAAATACGGCAGCCTGTTTCTGGCGGTCATCAACGGCGAACCCCCGCAAGATTTGCACCCGGCGCGGCGCAAACTGGCGGCAAAAGGCGGCGGGGACGTGTTTGATCAGTTGCAGGCAGCCCAGCTTGATCTGGCACGCGGCCAGGACGGCAGCGGTAAACCGATGAGCTGCTCTTCCTCGATCCTCGCGCGTCTGGTTGCGGCCAAGCCCACGGACCTCTCCGCCGTCAACCGGATCCTCGGCCAAGCCAAATCCGACCGCTTCGGTGATAAATTTCTGGAAATTTTGCATCAGGCGTGATTCTGGTGTAAAACCCAAGCCGGGGGTGTTCCGGGTCAAAGGGACCAAGAATGTTCAGACGCATACTCCCGCTATCGACAGGGTTGATTTTGGCCCTTGGCCTGTCGCAATTCCCTGAATTTGCACAACAATACACCCAGCGTGTTGGCGGTGCCTATGAAGAAATTCACCGCGTCGCCGAAGATTTCCGCACGGATGCCACCCTGCATGGCAAAACCCTGACCCAGGCTGTTGCCGAATATCAACAGGCCGAAAACGCGTTCTTTCAGGATCGCGGCAAAAGCATGCAAAAAGTCCTGACCCGCGAGGCTTACCTGCGCCAACATTACGACGCGCTGATCGCAGGTGACGGCTTTAACCAACTGATGGTGTTCACCCTAAGTCGCGACACAAAGATCGCAGGCGATACTTTAGGGATTTACAAACCCGCTCTCCCCCTGACATTTACCGGCCTGGCACATGCGGCCCTTGGCTTTCTGCTGGGCTATGGCATGATGCGCCTGCCGTTCAGACGGCGCAGACGCCAGGGCGTGATGGCCTGACAGCACTAAGGGGGGCACATGCTGGTTGTTATTTCTCCGGCCAAACGGCTGGATTTCGATAAGGTTCAGGCGAAAATTCCGCCCAGCGATCCGGCCTTTCAACAGGATGCCGTAAGCCTCAGCAAAACCGCGCGCCGCCTGTCGGTTGCCAAGCTGCAAAAGCTGATGGCGATCAGCCCTGACCTCGCCAAACTGACCCAGGGCCGCTTTCGCGCCTTTGATCCCCACCCGGTCGCGGACATCATCAAGCCGGCAATCCTGGCCTTCGCTGGCGACACCTATCAAGGGCTCGAAGCCGCCTCGCTGGACGCTGCCGAACTGGCCTATGCCCAGGACCATTTGCGCATCCTGTCAGGCCTTTACGGATTGCTGCGGCCAATGGACCAGATCCAGCCCTATCGCCTTGAAATGGGCAGCCGTCTGGCAACCCGTCGCGGCAAAACCCTTTACCAATACTGGGGCGACCGCCTGACGGCCGAGGTCAACCAGACCCTGTCCCAAACCGGCGACAAAGCCCTTATCAACTGCGCCA
>CAYXXQ010000087.1:1620-10802 GCA_964469075.1 uncultured Rhodobacter sp. | reverse complement strand
AGGACGCGATCAGCCTCAGCACAACCGCGCGCCGCCTGTCAGTTGCCAAGCTGCAAAAGCTGATGGCGATCAGCCCCGACCTTGCGAAACTGACCCAGGGCCGCTTTCGCGCCTTTGATCCCGACCCGGTCGCGGACGTCATCAAACCGGCAATCCTGGCCTTTGCCGGCGACACCTATCAAGGGCTCGAGGCTGCCTCGCTCGACGCCGCCGAACTGGCCTATGCCCAGGAGCATTTGCGCATCCTGTCAGGCCTTTATGGCTTGCTCAGGCCAATGGACCAGATCCAGCCCTATCGCCTTGAAATGGGCAGCCGCCTGGTAACCCGCCGCGGCAAAACCCTTTACCAATACTGGGGCGACCGCCTGACGGCTGAGGTCAACCAGACCCTGTCCCAAACCGGCGACAAAGCCCTTATCAACTGCGCCAGCGTTGAATATTTCACCGCACTCCCGACCGTCAAGCTGACCACCCCCGTGATCACGCCGGTGTTTCTGGAAGACACCGCAAATGGCCCCAAAATCATCAGCTTCTTCGCCAAGAAAGCCCGTGGCGCGATGGCGCGGTTCATCCTGCAGAACCGCCTTACAGACCCCGGAGCATTGCTGGAATTTGACACCGGCGGCTATCGCTATCAGCCCGCCCTGTCCGAAGACCTGAAGCCAGCCTTCCTGCGCCCGTCAGCCAATGACACGGCGCCTGAAAGCTGATCCGCCCGCCCCTCATTGTTCCCCAAATACTGTCGCCGAAGGCGCCCTAAGCCTTAGCCAAATCTATGGCTGCAAGGCCCCTTCCACGGTCATCCCCAGCGCTGTCCAGGCTTGCATGCCGCCACGATAATATTTCAGCTTTTCAGCCGGATAGCCCAGATTGATCAGCGAATATTTTGCCTTCAGAAACATCGCGGGGGTTTGCCCGCACCAAAAGCCATTGCAATAGCCGACGATGGTTTTGGCGGTATCAAAATTCAGCGACCCGTCATCGTTTTCCGCGACCCCGAAATAGTCCAGCAGCGTGAATATCGCGATATCCTTGTCGTCATTCAGCAAGGTGTAAGGCACGTTGATGGTGCAGGGAATGCGTAGGTTCTGGTGCCAGCTTTCGGTGCGCGTATCGACCAGAACGATGCTGTCGTCCGACGCCGCTTTCTGCATCCAGTCGATAAACTCCTGCTCGCCCAAAGTCTCGATGCCATTGCCCAGACTTATCGGCATCGGCATCCCGCGCGCGGTGCTGGCATAGGCTGGATGCACCTGATTGTCCTCGGCCTGATTGCGGCCAATCACGCAGGTCTGCCCGCCGATTGTGACGCTGAACTCGGTCATGCCGGGGCGGATTAGACTTTCCGCCGATGCGCTGAACGCCATTATCGAAACTGTGAACGCGGCCCATAAAACTTTCATCAAACCTCTCCCGATCTGTTTGTCTGTGAAAGGCCCAGCATCAGGGCATGCACCACATCGACACAATAGGCGCTTTGGTCGCGGTGTCAGTTTTTCGGAAATCCGGCACCCCCAAACCCATCAGGCAAACATCCCCTGGCAGAACCAACCGCCCGAGGACAGCGCCCCATGCGCATAAAACAGCCACAGGCGTTCACCGGCTTCGGTTTCGATCCGCCAGTAATCGCGCAGCCCCGAGCGCCAGTTCGGGTCGTCCAGCCACCATTCCGGTGAGATGCGTTCAGGCCCGGTGGCGGTCTTGGTCAGAAACACCCGCCGCCGCCAGCGAAACTCCAGCGGCGGGCGGCCCGGGTCGTCAGTGGTGACGATTTCCGGCTCCGGCAGGATCAGCGGGCGCGGGCCGGGCGGGGCGGTCCAGTCAAGATCCGGCTCGGCCCAGGCAGCGGCCATGATGCTGGCGGTTTTTTCCGGGATATGGCTGTCGGCGGGATGCAGGCGGGTGATCGCCTCAAGCCCGATCCGCCCGCCAAGCCGGGTGATCAGATCCTCCATCGAGGTATCCCGGCTGCGCCGCAAACTGGCCGAGGACAACGCCTCAGCATGACCGCTATGCTGCTGGGGGTGGACCGGCTCGGTCTGGCAGGCCTCCAGCCGGACGACGTCAATGCCAAGCCCGGGGTCAAGCTCTGCCAGTTTCAGGAAAATCAGCGGGCGGATCTGCGCGGGTGAGTGGCTGGGACGGGCCAGCCCGGCCTCGATCCGCTGGCTGCTGTGATCGGCGCGAAACAGTTCCAGGCGAATTCGCCGCGCGCCCTTGCTGTGGGTTTTCAGTTTGGCGCAAAGCGGCGGCAGCAACCGGTCGATGGTGGCCATGATGTCGTCGTCAAGGCCGATCGGCTCGGGCAGGGACAGGCGCGTGGCAAAGGCGATATCGGGCCGCGCCGGGGTGACGGGCTCAGGCTCGGCCCCCAGGGCCTGATCCAGTCGCCGCACCACATCACGGCCAAACCGGCGGGCCAGGGCGGCGCGCGGCAGGTTGGTCAGATCGCTGATCCGCCGGATACCTAGCCGGGTCAGGTTGACCGCCGCCGCATTGGGCAGACGCAGCGCCGCCACCGGCAAGCCGCCGATTGCCTGACGGGTCTGGCCGGGGGCTGCGATCACCGGCGCGCTGCTGTTGAAGCTGGGAAGCGGGGCCGGGCCGCCACGGCTCCAATGGCGTTTGGCGGCGCGTGATCTGGTGGCGCGGGCCTCCTGATCAATCGCGTCGCCGGTGCGGCTGGTCTGGCCAGATTGCCCGGCAAACCGCGCCAACGCCCAGGCAGCACCCGGGGTGTCGGCAATGCCGGTCTGCACGCTTAACCCCAGCCGGATGCAATCGGCTTGCAACGCCTCGGTCAGGGCCGCTTCGCCGCCAAACAGATGGGTGCAGCCGGTGATATCCAGCACCAGCGCGGCGGGGGATTCTTCGGCGACATAGGGCGTGAACTTCCCGGCCCAGCGGCGCAGACGGGTCAGAAACGCCGCCTCAGCCGGGGGATTGGCCGGGCGGGTCGCCAGATCAGGGCAGAAGGCCCGGGCATCACGCAGCGGCTGACCGGGACGCAGGCCCTCGGCACTGGCCTCGGTCGACAGGCTGGCCAGGGTCTGGCTGTTATTGTCGGTCGCGACCACGGCAAAAGGCCCGGTGATCGTCCCCCGTTCCAGCCTGAGGTAACGCTCAGCGGCGAGGCGGGGAAACCAGACAGACAGGATGCGGCGATGCGGGGTCATGGCAAATGTTCTCTATATGTTTCTGATTCCGTCCATAAAATGCTTCCCGCCGAGTCGCAAGCTTTCCCGCCGCAACCCGGCCCAGAGCGGGCCTCCGACCCAGCGTCACCCAGGCATTCGTGGCATGTTTGCGACATCAAGGTCGCAAACAGCGAAGTTCTACCGCCAAATCCCTGCCATGAAATTTTCACCGATAATTTCATACACGCACAGCCCACAAGCCGCGCAAACCAGTTCAACGGATCACCAGACCCATGTTGCGACGCCCAGACACACAGCCCAAAACACTCGGCGCTGACTTGCGTGCCTTAAGGCGGGCGCGTGGCCTGACGCTGGTGGATATGGCCACCCGGTTGCACCGCTCCGTCGGCTGGATCAGCCAGGTGGAGCGCGACCTGTCGCACCCGACCATTGACGACCTGCGGGCCATTTCCGGCCTGTTCGGCGTGCCGCTGTCGCTGTTTTTCGGCCAAAGCGACGCGCCCGAGGCCGAGCAGGGCTATGTCGTGCGCAAATCCAGCCGCCGCCGCATCGGCGACAGCAATGCAGGCCTTGTCGAAGAAATGCTGTCCCCCGACCTCACCGACGATTTTGAGATGGTCCACTCCGTCTTTCAGCCCGGCAGCAAGCTTGACGCCCCCAATATCCGCCCCACCCAGGAGGTCGGCTATCTGATCAGCGGCAAGCTTGACTTGATGATCGGCGGCCGGGACTTCACCATAAACCCGGGCGACAGTTTCCGCATCCGGGGCGAGGCTTATACCTGGGCCAACCCCTATGATCACCCCGCAGTCGCGATCTGGGTGATCGCCCCGCCAGTCTATTAGCAAACCCGACCTGATGCCCTCTTTCCCCATGCCACGCCCAAACAAGGCCCACGAAACAATGTCTTACCCAGCAATTTATCCCGGATCATGCGAATGCGGCGAGTGCACATTTGAAGTCACAGCCCCCCTGCGCCCGATCATCAACTGCCACTGCATTCAGTGCCGCAAACAATCCGGGCATTATTGGGCCACGACCTTTGCCACGACCGATCAGATCACCATCAGCGGCAAACGCAGCCTGACCTGGTTTCAATCCTCGGACTGTGTGCGCAAGGGCTTTTGCCGGCTCTGCGGCTCGTCCCTGTTCTGGATGCTGGAAGGCCGCGACGGCTTGTCGATCTCGGGCGGCGCCTTTGACGCGCCGCTGCCGGTCAAACACGAAAAGCACATCTTCGTGGCCGAAAAAGCCTGCTATTACGACATCAACGACGGCCTGCCGCAAGCGCCGCATTACGAATTGCCGGGGGCCGCAATTTGACGCTGGCCGCCGACATCCTGGTGATGGATCCGGTGACGATCATCGCCTTCATGGGGGCCGGTATCCTGTTAAACCTGACGCCTGGGGCCGATGTCGTGTTCGCTTCGGCCTCGGGGATATCAGGCGGCTGGCGGGTCGGCATCGCCGCTGCGTTCGGCATCACCCTTGGCAGCCTGTTTCACATCACGCTGGCTGCCATCGGCCTGGCCGCGTTGATCACAACCACCCCCCTGGCATACGAGGCGATCCGCTGGCTCGGCGCAGCTTACCTGGCTTATTTGGCGGTAATAACCTGGCGCGCCATCCCGGATATGGCCATCGGGGCAGGCCAGGGCGAAGGCCATCTTGGCCGCGCCATCAAACGCGGGTTTCTGACCAATGTGCTGAACCCCAAGGTCGCGCTGTTCGTGCTGGCCTTTCTGCCGCAATTCACCGATCCGGCCAAAGGCCCGGTCTGGATGCAGATCCTTTTCCTGGGCCTGATTTTCACCATCACCGGTTTGATCATCAACGGCGCTTATGGCGCAGCCGCCGGGCTGTTTGGCAGTATTCTGCGCCGCCAGATCCGCCTGATGAACCGCATCACCGCACTCGTTTTCGGCGGGCTTGCCGCCCGTCTGTTGTTTGACTGAAGGAGAGACCATGTCAGATTTCCCAACCACCGCACGCGTTGTCATCATCGGCGGCGGGGTCGTCGGCACATCGGCGCTTTACCACCTGGCCCGCGCGGGCTGGACCGACTGCGTTTTGCTGGAAAAGAACGAACTGACGGCAGGCTCCACCTGGCACGCGGCGGGCAATGTCCCGAACTTCGCAGGCTCCTGGGCGGTGATGAACATGCAGCGCTATTCCGCCGCGCTGTACCGCACGCTGGGCGAAGATGTTGACTATCCGATGAACTACCACGTCACCGGCTCCATCCGGTTGGCCCACAGCAAGGAGCGGATGCAGGAGTTTGAACGCGTCGCCGGTATGGGCCGCTATCAAAACCTGCAAATGGATGTCTGCACCCCGGCTGAGTTGAAAGAACGTCACCCTTTCATGGAAACCCATGACATCGAGGGTGGCCTCTGGGATCCGCTTGACGGCGATATCGACCCGGCGCAACTGACCCAGGCCTTGGCCAAAGGCGCGCGTGCCGCAGGTGGGCAGATCGAACGTTTCTGCCCGGTCAACGGCATCACCCGCGACGGCGACGACTGGATCGTCAAAACCGAAAAGGGCGAAATCCGCTGCGAATATGTCGTTAACTGTGCGGGCTATTACGCCCAGCGGGTGGGCGAAATGTTCAAACCTTTCGGTGGCCGCACCGTACCGATGGTGGTGATGAGCCATCAGTATTTCCTGACCGAAGAAATCCCCGAGCTTGCCGCCTGGACCAAAGAGGTCGGCCATAAAGTGCCGCTGCTGCGCGACGTCGATACCTCCTACTACCTGCGTCAGGACAAGAACGGCCTGAACCTCGGCCCTTATGAGCGTAACTGCAAAGCCCATTGGGTCACGCCCGCCGACCCGATGCCCGAAGACTTCAGCTTTCAGCTTTACCCGGATGATCTGGAACGGCTTGAATACTATATCGAAGACGCAATGGCCCGTGTGCCAACCCTTGGCACCGCAGGCGTCGGTCGGGTCATCAACGGCCCGATCCCCTATGCGCCCGACGGTTTGCCAATGGTCGGCCCAATGCCCGGCGTCAGAAAAGCCTTTGAGGCCCATTCCTTCACCTTCGGCATCGCCCAGGGTGGCGGCGCTGGCAAGGTGCTGGCCGAATGGATCATGCACGGCGAAACCGAAGACGACATGTGGGCAATCGACCCGCGCCGTTACACCGATTACACCGATCACGATCACTGCCTGGCCAAAGCGCTTGAAACCTATGGCCACGAATACGCCATGCACTTCCCGCATCACGAATGGCCGGCAGGACGCGACAAGAAACTGTCGCCGGTCGATGCCAAAATCCGCACCGCTGGTGGCGTGATGGGCGTCTATAACGGCTGGGAACGCGCCAATTGGTTTGCGCAAGCCGGCGACGACACCTCCGACGCCGCAACCATGACATGGGCGCGCAATGGCCCCTGGCAGGCCCGCATCAAGGACGAGGTTCTGGCCGTCCGCGACGGCGTTGGCGTCCTCGACCTGCCCGGATTTTCGCGCTTTACCCTCAGCGGCGAAGGTGCCGCCGAATGGCTGCGCGGCCGCATCGCCGGGGGGCTGCCCAAACCGGGCCGGATGAACCTTGGCTACTTCCCCGACAGCCGTGGCCGCATCCTGACCGAGATGTCGCTGATCCGCCACGCCGAGGATCATTTCACCTTGATCACCGCTGCCACGGCGCAATGGCATGATTTTGAACTGCTGCAAAAAGACCTGCCCGCAGGCTTGACCCTGACCGATCACACGACCGAGTTTTCAACCCTGATCGTCACCGGCCCAAAATCCCGCGACCTGTTTGAAAGCCTCAACACCGAGGCCGATCTTTCCCTGACCTGGCTGTCCCACCAAAAAGCCCGCGTCGCCGGGATCGACTGCATGCTGGCGCGGGTGTCCTTTGCCGGAGAACTCGGCTGGGAAATCCACGCCACCAATGCCGACATCCCCGGCCTTTACGAGGCTGTGATCACAGCCGAAGCCAAACCATTTGGCATGTATGCGCTGAACTCGATGCGGATGGAAAAAGGTTATCGCGCCTGGAAGGGCGATCTGTCCACGGATTACACGCTGCTGGAAGGCGGGCTTGACCGGTTTGTGCGGCTTGATAAACCGCAGGATTTCCCCGGCAAAGCCGCCCTGATGAACGAAATGCAGCAAGGCCGCAAAAAGCGCTTCGTCACCCTGCTGGTCGATGGCGGCGACTTTGATGCGCCTTACATGTCAACGCTGTGGCATGACGGCAAAGTCGTCGGCGAAACCACCTCGTCGGCCTGGGGCCACCGCATCGACGCGCTGGTGGCACTTGGTGTCGTCCGCGCCGATCTGGCAACCCCCGGCACCAAGGTCGAGGTCGAGATTTACGGCACCCGCCACACCGCTACCGTGCAACCTGATCAACCGTTATGGGATCCCGAAAACGAAAGACTACGCGCATGACCGAAATCATCCTTCTGGATGGCGGCATCGGCCAGGAAATCGTCCAGCGCGCCGGGGACAAACCGACGCCGCTTTGGTCGACCCAGGCGATGATCGACCATCCCGGCGTCGTCGCCGACGTGCACCGCGCTTACTTTGATGCAGGCGCAACTGTCGCCACCACCAACACCTACCCGATCCTGCGTGACCGGCTGGTGCGGTTTGACATGGAAGACCAGTTCTTGACATTGCTCGACGCCGCCGTGTCCGAAGCAAAATCCGCCCGCAGCGCCCACCCGATAGCGGCCAAAACCGCGCGCATCGCTGGGGCCATCGGCCCACTTGGCGCGTCCTACCGGCCTGACCTGTTGCCGCCCCATGATCAGGCTGTGCCGCTGTTTCACGAAGTCGCCGCCCATCTTGCGCCTTCGGTCGATATCCTGATCTGCGAAACCGTCAGCAGCCTGGCCCATGCCAGGGCAGTCCTTGAAGGCGCGTCTGGTCTGGGGCGTCCGGTCTGGCTGTCGGTCAGCGTCAGCGACGACGACGGCACGATGCTGAGGTCCGGCGAAGCCCTGTCAGACCTCGGCCCGCTTCTGAAAGACACACGTCCCGCTGCGGTGCTGGCCAACTGCTCGGTCCCCGAAGTGATGGCAGACGCGCTGGCCATCCTCAAAGGCTTCGGCCTGCCGTTTGGGGCCTATGCCAACGGCTTTCGCCGCATTTCAAAGGCCTTCCTGGAAGAAGCCCCAACCGTTGACGCCCTAGAGGCGCGCAACGATCTTGGCCCTTCAGAATACGCCGATTTCGCCATGCACTGGGTCGATATGGGCGCAACCATCGTCGGCGGCTGCTGTGAAACCGGCCCCGCCCATATAGCAGAAATCGCCCGCCGGCTGGACCGCGCGGGTTTTCAGATCGTTTAAGGATTTGCGATGACGGATCTTCCTACCAAAGCCCGTGTGGTCATTATCGGCGGCGGCGTTATCGGCTGCTCGGTCGCGTATCACCTGACGAAACTCGGCTGGACCGACGTGGTTCTGCTGGAACGCAAACAACTGACATCCGGCACCACCTGGCACGCGGCGGGCCTGATTGCGCAACTGCGCGCAACCGCCAACATGACCAAACTGGCGAAATACAGCCAGGAACTTTACGGCGCTCTTGAAGCCGAAACCGGGGTCGCCACAGGGTTTCGTCGCGTCGGCTCGATCACTGTCGCGCTGACCGACGAGCGCAAGGAAGAGATTTTCCGCTCCGCCGGAATGGCCCGCGCCTTTGGGGTCGAGATCGAAGAGATTTCCCCAGCCGAGGTGAAATCCCGCTATCCGCACCTCAATTGCGAAGACGTCGTCGCCGGGGTCTGGCTGCCGAAAGACGGCCAGGGCGATCCCGCCAATATCGCGTTGGCGCTGGCCAAAGGGGCCCGCCAACGCGGTGCCAAAGTGGTGGAGAAGGTCAAGGTCACGGGCGTCACCAAATCCGGCAATCGCGCCACCGGGGTAGACTGGCAAAGCGGCGGCGATCAGGGCCATATCGCCGCTGACTACGTCGTCAACTGCGCCGGAATGTGGGGTCACGAGGTCGGGCGCATGGCCGGTGTCAACGTGCCGCTGCATGCTTGCGAACACT
>CAYXXQ010000087.1:0-1520 GCA_964469075.1 uncultured Rhodobacter sp. | reverse complement strand
CACGAGGTCGGGCGCATGGCCGGTGTCAACGTGCCGCTGCATGCTTGCGAACACTTCTACATCGTCACCGAAGCCATCCCCGAACTGACCCAGATGCCGGTGCTGCGGGTGCCCGATGAATGCGCCTATTACAAAGAAGACGCCGGTAAATTCCTGCTGGGCGCGTTTGAACCCAACGCCAAACCCTGGGGCATGAACGGCATTCCCGACGCGTTTGAATTTGATCAACTGCCCGAAGATTTCGACCACTTTGAGCCGATCCTCGAACGCGCCTGCAACCGCATGCCGATGCTGGCCGAAGCGGGCATTCACACCTTCTTCAACGGCCCCGAAAGCTTCACCCCGGACGACGCATATCACCTTGGCCAAAGCCCCGAGGTTGAAAATTTCTACGTCGCCGCCGGGTTCAATTCGATCGGCATCCAATCCGCAGGCGGGGCCGGGATGGCGCTGGCGCAATGGATGCATGACGGGGCCAAACCGTTTGACCTTGGTGACGTTGACATCGCCCGCAACCAACCGTTTCAGGGCAATAAAACCTATCTGTTTGAACGCTCAAAGGAGACGCTGGGGCTGCTTTACGCCGACCATTTCCCCTTCCGCCAAAAAGCCACGGCACGCGGTATCCGGCGCACGCCGTTTCACCAGCATCTGCTGGATCAGGGAGCTGTGATGGGTGAAATCGCCGGTTGGGAGCGCGCCAATTGGTTCGCCAATGAAGGTCAGCCGCGGGAATATCACTATAGCTGGAAACGCCAGAACTGGTTTGAAAACAGCGCCGCCGAACACCGCGCGGTGCGGGAAAACATCGGCATGTATGACATGTCTTCCTTTGGCAAGCTCAGGGTCGAAGGCCCCGATGCTGAGGCGTTTCTGAACCATGTCTGCGGTGCCAACATGTCCGTCCCCGCAGGCAAGATCGTCTATACCCAGTTTCTGAACGACCGCGCCGGGATCGAGGCCGACGTCACCGTCACCCGCCTGTCCGAAACCACCTATCTGGTGATCACGCCCGCCGCCACGCGGCTGGCCGATCAGACCTGGCTGGCGCGGCATCTGGGTCAGCATCGCGCCGTCATCACCGATGTCACCTCAGGCGAAGGCGTGCTGGCGGTGATGGGTCCGAATGCCCGTGCGCTGCTGCAAGCAGTGTCGCCGAACGATTTTTCCAACGCCGTCAATCCCTTTGGCACCGCCCAGGAGGTTGAGATCGGCATGGCCCTGGCCCGCGTCCACCGCGTCACTTACGTTGGTGAACTGGGGTGGGAGATCTACGTCTCGACCGATATGTGCGGCCATGTGTTTGAAACCCTGGCCGATGCCGGGCAGGATCTTGGGCTGAAACTCTGTGGGATGCACATGATGGACAGTTGTCGGATCGAAAAAGGCTTCCGGCATTTTGGCCATGACATCACCTCGGAAGATCACGTGCTTGAGGCCGGGCTTGGCTTTGCGGTGAAAACCGACAAGCCCGATTTCATCGGCCGCGACGCGGTGCTGGCCAAAAAGGAAACCGGGCT
>CAYXXQ010000086.1:0-10806 GCA_964469075.1 uncultured Rhodobacter sp. | reverse complement strand
GCCGGGGTGTCGATCCTGCAACCTGCCCTTGGCCGGTCGGGTGGCATCCTTGAAACCAAGAAGATCGCTGCGATTGCCGAAGTTCACAATGCCCAGGTCGCGCCGCATCTTTATGCCGGGCCGGTGGAATGGGCCGCCAATATCCAGCTGGCGGTCAACATCCCCAACCACCTGATCACAGAAACCATTCAGACCGGCGGCGATTTCCACATGGCCCTGATCAAGCACAGCATCACCTGGGAAGACGGTTTCATCCTGGCCCCGACATCCGCCGGTCTTGGCATCGAGTTTGACGAGGATCTGGCCCGCGCCCACCCCTACACCGACACCGACACCGGCTTGCACCTGGAAATGCAGGAAGCCCCCTGTGATTATAAAGACGCCAACCTCTTCATGGGCGGGGCGCCACCCAGGCCGGTTTAAGCACGGGCCGACCCAGCGAAACCACTGCCCCGCACCCTGATGCGGGGCCTCTTGACCAAACACCCCTAGGCAAACCCCACCCCCACGGCCATAGTCACGCCAACGACAAGGAAATCACATGGTCGACATCGCGGACATAGTAGACAGGAAAAGCCTGGAGGCCTGGCTTAAGGCCCTTTCCGGCGATAATGCCCACGCAATCGCCGAGGTAATCGCGGTCCGCGCCGCCTTGCGGGTGATGCCGCATTGGGCGTTGTACTTTGATGACAAGCAGCTGAAATCCGAAGCGCCAGAGTTTACTGGCCAGTTGTTTCGCTGCACCCTCACAACCGCTGTTGCGCCTGTTTCACCAACAGCGGCTGTGAGGACCGCCGCCGCCTTCTCCGCCGACTCCGCCGCCGACTCCGCCACCCTCTCCGCCGCCCGCTCCGCCCTATACGCCGCCCGCTCTGCCCTCTCCGCCGCCGACTCCGCCGCCCTCTCCGCCGCCGACTCCGCCGCCCTCTCCGCCGCCTTCTCCGCCCTCTCCACCGCCGCCACTGTCGGCATGTTTGACACGATCCGCGCAGACTGCGATTTCGCCCTTACCTCCGACCCGGTCGCCCTGCTGACCTCCCCCCTCTGGCCGGAAACAACTCCTGAACCCCAAGACCTGACAGACAACTGGCAATCCCTCAAAGGCCTTCTGGAAAACGACAGCGCCGACTGGAGTTTCTGGATCACTTTCGCCGAGGCCATGCGTGCGGGCCGCAAGCAAAACTGGAAACTTCTGGAAGAAATCGCCTTGCTGCCGGATGAAGACTGGAAACAAGGCCCCGGCCATATCAACCCGCTGATTGCCGGGGTTGCGGCGAAGTATAAAGGCAAGACCGGTTCTGGCAGCGATGACCCAAATGCGCCCGTGGCAGAGCAGGTCGAAACAGCCCTGGCCAGCAACCAGCTTCGCGCCGCAATCGCAGATTTCACCTATGACGATCTATCCCAGCTTATGCGGATGGTGCCGTTTCTGGATGATATCAAAGCGATTGACGACCCTGATATCGCACAGGATCGGGCCAACAAGTTAAGTGAACTCTATGATGGATTTGCGGACCTCGCCGAGGATATTCGCGCTGACAACAAAAACGTCCCGTCGCACCTGTTGCGCAATCTTGACCGCTATTGCGCCGAAGCAACCAAACCAGTTGAAGCCATCCGGCCAGGGCGGTTGTGGGATCTGGGCACCAATCTGCAAACCGAAGCGTTGAATGAAGACACTATTTTCGCGCTTGGGGATGGTCTGTCAGGTCACTACCAAAGGATGGTCGAAAAGCACCTCGACCTGATGAAAGACTATTTTGCGGCGACTTTGGCACGAATGCAAAATGTCGACCATGTGTTGCTGCGCGACGACATCAATCCATCCGACGCGTTTGATCGCATAAAAGCCGCGCATGACGCATTGTTTGTCGATCCCGACCAAAGCCTGCCAAGGCTTGATCCCGAAGATGCGGCCGTTCTGAAAGAAGAACTGGACGAACTTGAACGTCGCAAGGCCGCGCTGGATGCAACCAGTGATCCAAACCTGAAAGAAGCGCGCGAAAAGGAATATTGGAAACACGTCAAAACCGTTTCCGTCACCCTGATCAGGTACTCCCTGAAAGCGGCGCAGGTGACGTGGAAAGGTGTGAAAGACCTCAATAGCGTCGTGAAAACATTTACCAGGCTTTGGCCGGAACAAACCCGCGCAGCGATTGAGCGTCTGGTCGAGATTTTGCAAAACGTGCCTTGGCCATTCTGATTGCGTGAAGAACGCTGCCTTTACTGCGGCGCCACGTCCTCTTCGCGCTTGAACCGGTGGCGCGACCACGCCACATTCCCCCGATCCGCCTAATCAGAAAGCCATTCCCCCTTGTCCAAGAAACTGCCCATCCTTTTCCTGCTGATCACCGTTGCGCTTGATAGTATCGGGATCGGGCTGATCATGCCGGTCATGCCCAACCTGATGATCGAACTTGGCGCCACAGATCTGTCAACCGCCGCCACCTGGGGCGGGGCACTGGCGGCGATCTTTGCGGTGATGCAGTTCATTTTCAGCCCCGTGATCGGCAATCTGTCGGACCGTTATGGCCGCAGGCCGGTTCTTTTGGTCTCGCTTGCGGTGATGGCGGTGGATTATCTGATCATGGGGTTTGCCCATGCCTTGTGGGTTCTGGTGATCGGGCGGATTATTGGTGGCATCACCGCCGCCACCCATTCCACCGCCAACGCCTATATGGCCGATATTTCCGACCCCGAGGAAAAGGCCCAGAACTTCGGCCTGATCGGTGCGGCCTTTGGGGTTGGCTTCATCCTTGGCCCGGTAATCGGCGGCCTGCTGGGTGAGTTTGGCCCCCGCACCCCGTTCTTTGCCGCCGCCGCCCTGGCTGGCATCAACACCATTTTCGGGCTGATCGTGCTGCCCGAAACCGTGACGGACGATATCCGCCGACCCTTTCGCTGGGCCCGCGCCAACCCGTTCGGGGCGTTCAAATATATCGGCCAGCTGCCCGGCCTGACTCGGCTGCTGATTGTCTACTTTTTCTACAATATCGCGTTTTTCGTCTATCCCAGCATCTGGGCCTATTTCACCCAGGAACGGTTCGGCTGGGATCCTGCGATGACCGGCCTGTCGCTGGCCACGTTCGGCCTGATCATGGCGCTGGTGCAGGGCGGGCTGATCCGGGTGATCGTGCCGCGCCTTGGTGAGCATCGCGCGGTCCTGATCGGCTTTTCCGTCAACATCGTTGCCTTTTTGTCCTACGCACTTGTGACCGATGGCTGGATGATCTTTGCGCTGGCCCCCATCACGTCCCTTGGGGCGATTGCCGGACCGGCCCTGCAAGGCATCATGTCGCGCACCGTTGGCAATGATCAACAGGGCGAGTTGCAGGGGGTGCTGACCTCAATCTCGGCGGTTGGTGTGATCATCAGCCCGTTGATGATGACCAACATTTTCAGCTATTTCACCCAAGACGGCGCACCGGTCTATCTGCCCGGCGCGCCGTTCCTGCTGTCGATGGGGCTTGTCGCGCTTTCAGTGATGATCTTCGCGGGGCGCAAACGGCTGAGCTGATTGCCCTAAGCCTCCTCCAACCGGTCAGTGGCCGGGGGTGGCGTCGGTGTCAGGGCGTTCAGGCGGGTATAAAGTGCTTCGTCCATCAGGAACTCGATCGCATCCAGCGAGGGCTGTAACTGCGCCACATGACGGCCGCTGATGATCGGCGCGGTGATGTCGGGATTATGCGCAACCCAAGCCACTGCCAGCGTGATGGGCGAGGTTCCGACCTCAGCCGCGATGTCCTGCAAACCCTGCGCCGTCTGCATCATCCAGCCGGGCGCATAGCGCGCCGCGTACATCTTGTCGCTTTTGATCCGCCCCTGCCCCCCGGCCAGATACTTGCCGGTCAACAACCCGCCACCAAGCGGTGAATAGGGGGTGACGGCCATGCCTTCGCTGCGGGCCATTGGCAGGATCTCAACCTCGGCCTGGCGTTTCACCAGGTTATACATCGGCTGCAACACATCAATCCTTGTGCCCAGTTTGTCGGCCACACAGGCTGCTTTCATCGTCTGCCAGGCAGAAAAATTCGACACGCCGATCTTGCGCACAGCACCGCTGGCCTGCAATTCCGCCAATGCGCCAAAGGTTTCCTCCAGCGCCACGTCGTCGTCCCAGCGGTGCAGGAAGTAGATATCGACGTAATCGCTGCCCAACCGCTGACGGCTTTCATCAAACTGCGCGCGGATATTGGCGGCGCTTGATCCGCCCGGATGGGCACATTTGGTGGTGATGATCATATCTTCACGCTGATCTGCAATCAGCTTGCCCAAAATCCGCTCGGCCTGGCCATCGGTATAAGCATAGGCACAATCGAAAAAGTTGATCCCGGCAGCGCGGCAGGTGGTAAATACCGCAGCGCTTTCGCTTTTTGAACTACCGCCGCCAAACTGCATCGTGCCGAAACAGAAATCTGATGCGGGCTGGCCGCTTGCACTGGTGATCATTTGCGTGATGTCCCCCTGAAACTGAAAAGGCCCGCCAAGTAGCGGGCCTTTCCTGCATTTAGTCAATGCGACTTACTTGGGCAGATCGCCTTCGATGCCTTCAACGTAAAAGCTCATGCCAGCCAAGGTGCCATCATCAGCGGTTTCACCAGCAGCCAACCAGTCCGAGCCGTCCTGCTTCTTGATCGGGCCGGTGAAGCTGTGGGTCGTACCGGCAGCAATGCCATCGGCCAAAGCCTGGGCCGAGGCCTGAACATCAGCAGGGATCTTGTCGGAAAACTTGCCGATCCCCACCATGCCAGGCGCGATACCATCCCAGGTGTCGGTGCTTACCCAGGTGCCGTCCAAAACCGCTTTGGCGCGGGCGATATAGTATGGCCCCCAGTTGTCGATGATCGAGCTTAGGCGCGCATTCGGGCCAAACTGCATCATGTCGCTGGCTTGACCAAAGGCATAGATGCCTTTTTCTTCAGCAATCGTCATCGCAGCCGGGCTGTCTGTGTGCTGCATGATTACGTCCGCACCCTGTTCGATCAGCGCGTTGGCAGCATCTGCCTCTTTGCCGGGATCAAACCAGGTAAACACCCAGATCACCTTGAATTTCACTTCAGGGTTTACCGCCTTGGCCGCCAGATAGGCCGAGTTGATGCCTCGCACGACTTCGGGGATCGGGAAGGAGGCGATATAGCCGATGGTGTTGGTCTTGGTCATGTGACCTGCGATATGGCCAATCACGGTGCGGCCTTCATAGAAGCGGGCCGAATAGGTCGACACGTTGTCGGCCCGTTTGTAGCCGGTTGCGTGCTCAAACTTCACATCCGGGAATTTGGCCGCGACATTCAGTGTCGGGTCCATATAGCCAAACGATGTGGTGAAAATCAGCTTGTGGCCCGACAGCGCCATTTGCGTCATCACGCGTTCTGCATCGGCCCCTTCCGGCACGCTTTCAACGTAGGAGGTTTCGACCTTGTCGCCCAAAGCCTCTACCAGTGCTTTGCGGCCTTGGTCATGCTCATAGGACCAGCCCAGATCACCCACCGGGCCAACATAGATAAAGCCGACTTTCAGCTTATCCTGGGCCAGGGCAGCGCCACTAAGCCCAACCGCCAGCGCAACGCCGACTGCAAGGGATTTGAATAGTTTCATGCAACTTTCCTTCCTGATGTACGGGCCAATTACTTGGCCCTTGTAATAGGCCCCGCAGAAGGGCCCAGTTTGAAACACACCTAATTTGAGGCGTGAAAAACCCGGCCCAACGAGGCCGGAGCATTGATAGAAACCCGCTTGCGATCGGACGAGATGATCACAAGCACCACGATGGTCACCACATAAGGGGCCATCGACAGATAGGCGACCGGAATATTGACCCCAACCGCCTGCAAGTTCAGTTGTAGGATCGTCACGCCGCCAAACAGATAGGCGCCAAGTATGATCCGCCAGGGCTTCCAACTGGCAAACACCACCAGCGCCAGCGCGATCCAACCGGACCCGGCTGTCATGCCTTCGGTCCATTGCGGCACCCGGATCAGCGACAGATAAGCCCCGCCAAGCCCGGCGCAGGCCCCGCCAAACATGATCGCCAGCAGACGGATGCGCACGACCTTATAACCCAGCGCATGCGCCGCCGCATGGTTTTCCCCGACCGAGCGTAAAACCAGCCCGGCACGGGTAAATGTCAGGAAAAACCAGACCAAAGCCACAATCAGAAGCGAGATATAGACCATGTAATCATGGTTCAGCAGGATCGGTCCCAGATAGGGGATATCGGTCAAAACCTGAACATCCAGACGCGGAAAAGACGGCGGTTTGATGCCGGTATAACTGTGCCCGACAAGGGCCGAAAATCCCAGACCAAACAGCGTCAACGCCAGCCCGGTTGCCACCTGATTGGACAGGAAATATTGCGTCAGAATGCCAAAAATCAGCGACATGATCGCACCACCCGCCATCGCCGCAATCAGGCCAAGCCAGGGGTTTTGAGTTTCGACCGAAATGGCAAATCCGAAGATCGCGCCGGTGATCATCATACCTTCAACACCAAGGTTCAGAACCCCGGCTTTTTCCACCACCAGTTCCCCGATTGCTGCCAGCAGGATCGGGGTTGAGGCGACCATCAGACTGGCGATCAGGGCAACCGGGTTGATCGTTGACAGATCCATCAGGAACGCTCCTTTCTGACGCGGCGAATGCGGTAATTTGACAAGACGTCAAAGGCCAGCAGGAAAAACAGCAGCATCCCCTGAAAGGCCTGAATGGCGGCGGCAGGCAAACCATCCTGTTCCGCCAGATTGCCGCCGATATATGTCAGCGCCATCAACAAGCCCGCCAGCAGGATGCCAAACGGGTTCAGCCGCCCCAGAAAGGCGACAATAATTGCCGTGAACCCATAGCCCTGGTTAAAACCAATGGTAATCTGCCCGGCAGGTCCGGTCACTTCAAACAACCCGGCCAGCCCGGCCAAAGCGCCGGATACCCCAAGGCAGAACATGATGACCTTGCTTGGGATCACCCCGGCAAATTCCGCCGCGCGCGGCGACTGGCCCATCAGGCGGACATGAAAGCCCAGCATATGCCGGTTGATGAAAACATAAGCCACGATCACCGCCATGAAGGCTGCGATCACGCCCCAATGCATGCCGGTGCCGCTGATCAGCTCGTTATTGGCGGCACTTGGATATTGCTGCAAATTGCGTGACCCGGGAAAACCCATGCCTTCAGGGTTTTTCAACAGGCCAAGTGAGACGGACGACAACAAGTTTTCCGCTACATAGACCAGCATCAGCGACACCAGAATTTCATTGGTGCCAAAGCGGATTTTCAGCAAAGCCGGGATCATCCCCCAGGCCCAACCGCCCAGCCCGCCCGCTACAACCATCAGCGGAAAGATATAGGCCGCATCCTGCGGATAGGCCGCAAGCCCGACCGCCGCACCACAGATCGCGCCCATGATATACTGGCCTTCAGCGCCGATATTCCAGATACCGGCGCGAAAGCCGATCGACAGGCCGATCGCGATCAGGATCAGCGGCCCGGCTTTGGTCAGAAGCTGGCCGCGGTAATAAAAAGCAAACTCGCCAAAGATCGGATCCCAAAAGATCATCCGGATCGAGGTGAAGGGATCTTTGCCAAGGGTGGCAAACAGCAAGCCACCGGCGATCATCGTTGCCACAACCGCCAACAGCGGCGTCACGACGATCCAGAATTTTGAGGCCTGAGGCCGCGCTTCAAGCCGAAACATGCTCAGCCTCCATCCCGCCCATCATCAGGCCGATATCATCCATGCTAAGCTCTGCCGTTTCTTCGGGATGGGTCAGATGACCCTCGTTCAAAATCGCCAGGCGATCGGACACTTCAAGCAGTTCATCCAAATCCTGGCTGATAACAACCACCGCCGCCCCGGCCTCGGCGAGGTTCATCAACGCCTGCCGGATAGCCGCCGCCGCTGCTGCATCCACCCCCCATGTCGGCTGGTTCACCACCAGCACGCGCGGGTTTTGCAGGATTTCCCGACCGATTACGAATTTCTGCAAATTGCCGCCTGACAGGGATTTGGCCGAGTTGCCGACACCTGGCGTGCGCACATCAAACTGCTTCACAATCGCCTGGGCAAACCCCTTGGCAGCCCCCCAACGCAGAAAGCCGCTTTGCGAAAGCCGCTCACGCACAACCCCGGTCAGCATGGCGTTTTCGGTCAGGCTCATATCCGGGGCGGCGGCGTGGCCAAGCCGTTCTTCAGGTGCGGTCAGAAGGCCAAGTTCACGCCGTTCATTCGGGGTCAGATCGCCGGTATCAACGCCAGAGACCCGGATCATGTCGCGCGGCAGCAGGATCTCACCGCTGAGGGCCAGCATCAACTCATCCTGGCCATTGCCGGCAACACCGCCGATGCCCATCACCTCACCGGCGCAAACCGTCAGGTTGATGTCCTTCAGGGTCGTGCCAAAGGGATTGCGCGAGGTCGCGTTCAGGCCTTTGACCTCCAGAATAACTTCCCCCGGATGCAGGTTTTTCTTGGCCGGAGTGTGCAGGGCCGCCCCCACCATCAATTCCGCCAGCTTGCGCGCGGTTTGCTGGGACGGCACGCAATTGTCGACCACTTTACCGTGCCTCAGGATCGTTGCGTGGTGGCACAGGCTGCGGATTTCTTCCAGCTTGTGCGAGATATAAAGGATCGCGGTGCCTTCCGCTGACAGTTTGCGCAGGGTTTCAAACAGGATATCAACCTCTTGCGGGGTCAGAACCGAGGTCGGCTCATCCATGATTAGCAGCTTTGGATTTTGCAAAAGACAGCGAATAATCTCAACCCGCTGACGTTCGCCGACCGACAGATCGCCAATGATCCGGTTGGGATCAAGCGGCAGTTTATAAGCCGCCGATACTTCGCGAATTTGCTGGGACAACACCCGACGATGCGGCGCGTTTTCCATGCCAAGGGTGATGTTTTCCGCCACGGTCATTGCGTCAAACAGCGAAAAATGCTGAAACACCATCGCAACCCCGGCGGCACGCGCGGCGCGCGGTTCGGCAGGTTGATAGGGTTTGCCGCTAAGGGTCATGCTGCCGCTGTCTGGCCGCACCAGCCCATAGATCATCTTGACAAGCGTTGACTTCCCGGCCCCGTTTTCGCCAAGCAGGGCGTGGATCTCACCTTCGGCAATTTTGAAGCTGACATCATCATTGGCAACCACGCCAGGATAGGCTTTCGTCAGTCCGTCGATGGTTAACAAAGCGGTCACTGGGCAAGTTCCTTTGCGTTTTCAGACGAAAAGACACGCTCCGCCCGCTTCTTCAATAGCTGGGCTGCCACGCCCACGGCAATAGATTCGGGGGCCTTACCCAATTCCGGCTGGCCAATTGGGCAGGTAATGCGCCCGATCTGGGCCGGGGAATGGCCAAGCTGCACAAGTCTTGTGCGAAACCGGGCCCATTTGGTGGCCGACCCGATCAGGCCTGCCCAATCAAAAGCATGGCCCAAAATCCGGTGGCACAATTCAAGATCAAGCGCATGTGAATAGGTCAGAACCAGATGCGCCGCCCTGGTCGGGGCATATTGCACCACCTTGTCGGGGTTTTCAGCAATCAGTTGCGTCACATCGGCGGGCATGACGCCCGGAAAGCGCGCAGCGGTTGTGTCAATCCAGGTGATGTCAAATTCAGCTTTCGGCAAAACCGCCACCAAGGCGCGGCCGACATGACCGGCGCCATAAATCCAGACCGGCTGCCTGGGGCTTGAAAACGTTTCCTGAAACCAGCCGTTTTGTCGGTTGCGCCCTTTGGGGCAGGCGATTGGGCCAAGGCCGGAAGTCACGGGACGGTTCAGGATGTCCTGGGCTTGCGCCAAGTCTTGCAAATGCCGCAACTCCTCAGCACCAAAGCATTCGGCCAGCAGCGTCACCGCGCCGCCGCAGCATTGGCCAAGTGCCGGGCCAAGTGGCATCTTCGCCGTTTGCCGCCGCCATAACCCGGGTTCAGCCAGCAGCGCGCGCGCGTCGGTCACAGCCTGATATTCCAACTGGCCACCGCCGATGGTGCCGGATTGGCCGTCAGCCCAGACCAGCATGCAAACCCCCCGGTCCCGGGGGGTTGAGCCGCGCGCGTCGGTGATCACAACGCGCACCACCTTGCCGTGCCGCGTCACCGCGTCGGCCAGTTGGGCCAGGTCAAACCCCATCATTGCCCCCATCGCGTTGCCGCTGGACAGCAAACAACACCCGTTCAGCCGTCGCCGGGGCGTCAAGGGCAGGATAGGTCTTGCCGTCGCCACAAGCCGCCACCGCATCTGACAGCGCCAAAAAGGCTGAGATGCCCAGCATGAAGGGCGGCTCCCCCACTGCTTTGGAGCGGTAGATGGTTTTTTCCTTGTTCAGCCCGCGATCCCAAAGGGCGACGTTGAATATTTCTGGCCGGTCTGAACAGGCCGGGATTTTATAGGTGGATGGCGCATGGGTCATGATCTGGCCCTTGTCGTTCCAGACCAGTTCTTCCGTCGTCAGCCAGCCAGCGCCCTGCACATAGCCGCCTTCGACCTGCCCGATATCAATCGCCGGGTTCAGCGAACGGCCAGCGTCATGCAGAATATCCGCCCGCAAGATCCGGTTTTCGCCGGTCAGGGTATCAATCACCACTTCGGTCACCGCAGCGCCATAGGCGAAATAGTAAAAGGGTCGCCCCCTGCCCTTGATCCGGTCCCATTCGATGTCCGGAGTTGCGTAAAACCCGCTGGCGGACAGGGAAATCCGGTTGCGATAAGCCTCGGCTGCGACTTCGGCAAAGGAAAAGGATTTGCCGCCGACGCTGACTTTGCCATCTTCAAACGCGATATCCCCGGCCTTGACGCCGTGCTGGGCCTTCAGAAGA
>CAYXXQ010000085.1:0-10958 GCA_964469075.1 uncultured Rhodobacter sp. | reverse complement strand
ATAGCCCCGATCTTCGACCTGAGCGACGGCATCGCGTTTGAACTCTTCTGTGAATTTAACTCCGGACATATCGTTTGCCTTGCTTCCAAAATTACCAAGCAAGGTGTCTACAAATCTAGGGGATATTCAATTTCTTCTTCACGTTGGAATACACCTTAACAGACTGTCCGATTTTGCAGGACCAATTCATGTGCCCAGTTTGGAGTCGTTTTGATTGAGGCAATCCGCTAAAAACCCAGCGCCCACGAACAGGATTGAATGCCCAGCTCTGGCGTTATCTAACCGTGTTTTGAAATCCATCGGCGATTATCCCATGCTCTACAATCAATGGCAGCATAGTTGATCTCAAACATCCAGTTCCTCAACAAACCGGGCGTTCTCTTGAATGTATTGGAACCGCAATTCCGGTTTTTTGCCCATCAGGCGTTCGACCAGGTCGTCGGTTTCGCCGGGTTCGTCCTCGTCGATTGAGACTCGGATCAGTTTGCGGGTGGCGACGTTCATCGTGGTGTCTTTCAGGTCTTTGGCGTCCATTTCGCCCAAGCCTTTGAAACGGGAAATGTCGATTTTGCCTTTGCCGCCCAGGCCTTTTTCCAGCCAAATGTCGCGCTCGGCCTCGTCCAGGCAATAGACCCGTTTTGCGCCCTGGGTCAGACGGTAAAGGGGTGGGCAGGCGAGGTAGAGGTGGCCTTTGTCGATCATCGGTCGCATCTGGGTGAAGAAAAACGTCATCAAGAGGGCCGCAATATGCGCACCGTCGACATCGGCGTCGGTCATAATGATGATCTTGTCATAGCGCAGGTCTTCGACGTTGAATTTGGTGCCGGTGCCAACGCCAAGGGCTTGACACAGATCGTTGATCTCGTTGTTTTGGTTCATCTTATTGCTGGCGGCCCCCAGCACGTTCAGGATTTTGCCGCGCAGGGGCAAAAGCGCCTGCATCTTGCGGTCGCGCGCCATTTTGGCGCTACCGCCGGCGCTGTCGCCTTCAACGATGAACAGTTCGGTGCCGTCGCGATTGGTGGCCGAGCAATCGGTCAGCTTGCCGGGCAGGCGCAGCTTTTTGGTTGCGGTCTTGCGCTGGGTTTCCTTTTCGGCCCGTCGGCGCAGGCGTTCTTCGGCTTTCAGCACCAGATAATCAAGGATCGCGCCGGCCGATTTGGTGTCGGCGGCCAGCCAGTTGTCAAAGTGGTCCCGGACCGAGTTTTCGACCAGTCGCTGTGCCTCGACCGTGGCCAGCCGGTCCTTGGTCTGGCCGACAAATTCCGGTTCGCGGATGAAACACGACACCATCGCGCAGCCGCCGGACATCACGTCGTCGCGGGTGATCTGGGCGGCCTTGCGGTTTGAAGCCAACTCGCCAAAAGCGCGGATGCCTTTTAGGATTGCAGCCCAAAACCCGGCCTCGTGGGTGCCGCCTTCGGGGGTTGGCACGGTGTTGCAATAAGATTGCACAAATGCGTCGCGGGACGGGGTCCAGTTGATTGCCCATTCAACCGATCCGGCGGTATCGGCGCCGAATTTTTCGGCGAATTGCACCTTGCCGGCAAAGGGCCGGTCGGAATAGGTGGCGGAGCCTGCAAGCTGTTCGTTCAGATAATCCGCAAGGCCACCGGGGAAGTGGAAGGTCGCGGTTTGCGGTGTATCGTCACCCGTAGGAATGGTTTCGGGCGCGCATTTCCAGCGGATTTCTACGCCGGAAAACAGGTAGGCTTTGGAGCGGACCATTTTCAGCATCCGCGCCGGTTTGAACCGGGCTTTGGGGCCGAAAATTTCGGCGTCGGCGTGGAAGGTTACTTTGGTGCCGCGCCGGTTCTGGGTCGGGCCAAGGTTTTCGACCGGGCCTTGCGGGATGCCTCGGGAGAATTCCTGCATATACAACTGCTTGTTACGCGCGACCTCGACCCGCATGTGGTCAGACAGCGCGTTGACGACTGAGGCCCCGACCCCGTGCAGACCGCCCGACGTCTGGTAGGCCTTGCCGGAAAACTTGCCGCCTGCATGCAGGGTGCACAAGATCACCTCAAGCGCTGATTTGTCCGGAAATTTCGGGTGTGGATCGACCGGAATGCCACGGCCGTTATCGGTGATCGAAACGGCGTAATCGGCGTGCAGCTCAACCTCGATCCTTGTGGCATGGCCGGCCACTGCCTCGTCCATCGAGTTGTCCAGAACCTCGGCCACCAGATGATGCAGCGCGCGCTCATCCGTGCCGCCGATATACATGCCGGGGCGTTTGCGCACAGGCTCCAGCCCCTCAAGCACCTCGATGTCATCGGCGGTATAGGAGGCCTGTCCGGGATCGGCGGCAAGAAGGTCTTGGGCGGTCATGCTCGGCCTTTGATTCTTGTTGTTGGTTTGGCAGACATTAGAGCATTTTGCGGCACAGGGGGGCAAGGTGTTGTGGGCGCGGTGCGGGTGTTTTGGCGTGAGAGGTGGAGGTGGTTTGCTGCGTTTGAGCGACCGCGCAACGACAAAAACCCCACGCTTCGCCGCTGGCTGCCCGACCAGATCCCATCTCTAAAAACCGGTAAACCCATCTGGTGCTGCTGGAGAGAATCGAACTCTCGACCTCTCCCTTACCAAGGGAGTGCTCTACCTCTGAGCTACAGCAGCCCACCAGAATATGTCGCGCTTTTGGGCGTACGCCCCGGCGCTGGCCCATCTGATCGCACGGCTTATGGCCACGGTCCGTTCGGGTGTCGGCCTTTTAGCGTAAATCCGCTAAGACGCAAGCCCAATCTGGACCCTGTCGGGCCACTAAGTTAGAGATGGCGCATGAGCAAGGACCAATCCGACAAAAACCAAGAGGATTCGCGCAAATCCAAGCAGGCCATTGCGCGCGAAGAGCGTCTGAAACAGGCCCTCAGGGCCAATCTTCACCGGCGTAAGGGTCAGGCGCGTGCGCGCAAGCCTGACGAAACGCCGGATAACACATAGTCAGAGGGCACGTAATGGATTCGATTGTCGTAAAAGGCGGGCAAAAGCTGAGCGGACGGATACCGATCGCCGGGGCCAAGAACGCTTGCCTGACCCTGATGCCGGCCACGCTTTTGACGGATGAACCGCTGACCCTGACCAACGCGCCGCGCCTGTCGGATATCCGCACGATGGGGGCGCTGCTGCAATCCCTGGGGGTAGAGGCGGCAAGCCTGCAAGACGGGCAGGTGCAGGTTTTAAGCTCCAAAGAAATCACGAATCACCGGGCGGATTATGACATCGTGCGCAAGATGCGCGCGTCGATCCTGGTGTTGGGGCCGATGCTGGCGCGGGACGGTCGCGCGGTGGTGTCCTTGCCCGGCGGCTGCGCGATTGGCGCGCGCCCGGTTGACTTGCACTTGATGGGGCTAGAGGCGCTGGGCGCGGAACTTGATCTGCGCGACGGCTATGTCCATGCCAAAGCGCCAGGTGGCCTTAAGGGTGGTGTCGTTGAATTTCCGGTCGTGTCGGTTGGTGCGACGGAAAACATCCTGATGGCGGCGACGCTGGCGAAGGGAACGACAGTTCTAAAAAACGCCGCGCGGGAGCCTGAGATCGTTGATCTGGCCGCCTGCCTGACGGCGATGGGTGCTGTGATTGAAGGCGCTGGCACCTCGACCATCACGATCCAGGGGGTGGACCGGTTGCACGGCGCGACCCATCCGGTGATCACCGACCGGATTGAACTTGGCACCTATATGCTGGCGCCGGTTATCACCGGTGGTGAGGTCGAATTGCTGGGAGGGCGGCTTGATCTGGTGGAGGCGTTTGCCGCCAAGCTGGACGAGGCCGGGGTGTCTGTTGAAGAAACCCCGGAAGGCCTGAAGGTCAGTCGCAAGAACGGCCGGGTCAGGGCGGTGGATGTTGTGACCGCACCACATCCTGGCTTTCCCACCGATTTGCAGGCGCAGATGATGGCGCTGTTATGTACTGCCGACGGCACCAGTGTGCTGGAAGAACGGATCTTTGAAAACCGCTTCATGCATGCGCCGGAACTGATCCGGATGGGTGCGAAAATCGACGTGCATGGCGGCCATGCGACTGTGACCGGGGTGGAGCGTTTGCGCGGTGCGCCGGTGATGGCGACGGATTTGCGGGCCTCGGTTTCGCTTATCCTTGCGGGGCTGGCTGCTGAGGGTGAAACCGTGGTCAGCCGGGTTTACCACCTTGATCGCGGCTATGAACGGGTTGAGGAAAAGCTGTCGGCTTGTGGCGCCCAGATTGAACGGATCAACGCCAATGGTTGATGACGCGCGGTTTGAAGATGGCCAGGACGCGCCGCTGCGATTGCAGGCGCTGGATGCTGAAGATTTGCAGGTGATTTCGACCTTGTTGCAGGACGCGGTGTTTCCGATCACCGAAATGACCTGGCAACCGGCCAAGCGCCGCTTTGCTTTGCTGCTGAACCGGTTTCGCTGGGAAGACCAGGAACCCGCCACCCGCCAGAACCGCAAGTTTGAGCGGGTGCAGGCGTTGCTGGTGGTCTCGGACGTGCTGAAGGTCGCCTCAAGCGGGCTTGATCGCGGTGACAAGGACATGATCCTGTCGCTGTTGTCGATCACTGCGGTGCCGGGCGAAGATGGCGCGGCGCGGTTGGAATTGACACTGGCGGGGGACGGGGCGATTGCGCTTGATGTTGAATGTCTGGATGTCAGCCTGAAGGACGTGACGCGCCCCTATCTGGCCCCGGCGGGCAATGCGCCGGCCCATGAATAATCCCGTGCATGACGCCTGTGTATACGCATAAAAGATAAGGTCCGCTGATGCCGATATACCTCAACAGCCGTGACCCGGATTTCACGGCGCAGTTTGCCGGTTTTCTGGGCACCAAGCGCGAGTCTGACAGCGATGTTGATGACGTTGTGGCCGCGATCATTACCGATGTCCGCAAACGGGGTGATCAGGCTGTGATTGAGCTGACGTCGAAATTTGACCGCCTTGATCTGGCGCCGGAAAGCCTGGCCTTTAGCAAGGCCGAAATGGAAGAAGCCATCGCGCGGGTGCCTGCGGCTGAGGCGCAGGCGCTGGAACTGGCGGCCAAGCGCATTCGCGCGTATCACGAACGGCAAAAACCCGAAAACGCGATGTGGCAGGACGACAGTGGCGCGCAGCTTGGCTGGCGCTGGTCGGCGGTCGATGCGGCCGGGCTTTATGTGCCGGGCGGGCTGGCGTCTTACCCGTCCTCGGTCCTGATGAATGCCATTCCGGCGGATGTGGCCGGGGTCAAACGGCTGGTGATTTGCGTGCCGACTCCAAGTGGTCAGGTCAACCCGCTGGTGCTGCTGGCGGCCCGGCTGTCGGGGGTTGAAACGGTCTACCGCATTGGTGGTGCGCAGGCCGTCGCTGCGATGGCTTATGGCACGGCGACCATCCAGCCGGTTGATAAGATCACCGGCCCCGGCAATGCGTTTGTGGCAGCTGCCAAGCGGCGGGTGTTTGGTCATGTCGGCATTGACATGATCGCAGGGCCATCGGAAATTCTGGTGATTGCCGATAAGGACAACAACCCGGACTGGATCGCGGTGGACCTGCTTAGCCAGGCTGAACATGACGCCAGTGCGCAGTCGATCCTGATCACGGACGACGCCGCGTTCGCAGTGGCGGTCACAGAAGCCGTCGAGAAACGGCTGGAAACGCTGGAGCGGCGTGAAATTGCGGGCCAAAGCTGGCGCGATTTTGGCGCGGTGATCACGGTTGAAAACCTGGACCAGGCGGCGGCTTTGTCAAACCTGGTCGCGCCCGAACATCTGGAGCTTTGCGTGGCAGAGCCCGAGGCCCTGGCCGACAGCATCACCCATGCCGGGGCGATTTTTCTGGGGGCCTATACCCCCGAGGCGATTGGCGATTATATCGGCGGGCCGAACCATGTGTTGCCGACCGCACGCTCGGCCCGGTTCTCGTCCGGGCTGTCGGTGCTTGATTTCATGAAACGTACGACGCTGGCAAAAATGACCCCTGCGGCCCTTGCAGAAATCGGCCCGGCGGCCGAGGTTCTGGCGACCTCAGAAGGGTTGCAAGCGCATGGATTATCGGTGCGTCTGCGTCTGGATCAGCTGAACCGGGGGCAAGATGACTGACAGCAATCGCCTGGTCGATATCACCATTGACGACACGGGTCTGCCCGCACCAACCGCTGAGATTGATCAAGAACGCAAGGTGGCGATTTTCGATCTGCTGGAAGAAAACAGCTTTGGCTTGCCAGAAGTTGACGGGCGAGACATTCCCGAGGGGCCTTATCATTTGCTGCTGGCGATCCGCGAAAATCGGCTGGTGTTTGATATTGAAACGACGTCAGGTGCCAAGGTGGCCGAGTTTCACTTGTCGCTGTCGCCTTTCCGGCAGGTTGTTAAGGATTACTTTCAGATTTGCGCGGCCTATTTTGATGCGGTGAAACGCCTGCCGCCCAGCCAGATCGAGGCGATTGATATGGGGCGGCGGGGTATTCATGATGAGGGTTCGCGGGTATTGCAGGAACGGCTTGAGGGCAAGGTTGTGATCGACAAACTGACAGCACGACGCCTGTTCACCCTGATCTGCGTTCTGCATTTCAAGGGCTGAGGCGGGCGCGGATGGACAAAGATCCCCCAGGCTCGGTTCTGTTTTGTTGCGATTACAATTCGGTCCGCTCGCCTATGGCGGAGGGCTTGTTGAAACGCCATGTCGGTCAGTCGATTTACGTGCAATCCGCCGGGGTTAAGCATGATCTGGAAATCGACGGTTTTACCATCGCGGTCTGTCAGGAACTGGGGATTGATCTCAGCAAACATCGTGTCCGCACGATGGATGAGATGCTGGAATGGGGCGATGATCTGGCAAGCTTTGATCTGATCGTCGCACTTTCCCCGGCGTCGCAACGGCGGGCGCTGGAATTTACCCGGTTTGCATCCCTTGAGGTCGAGTATTGGCCGATCATTGACCCGACCGGCCTTGGCGAAACCCGCGCCGATAAACTGGCCGCGTATCGTCAGGCGCGCGACCAGATACAGGCGCATATCGAAAAGAAATTCGCGCCCGTCCCAACCGGTGAGGCGGGCTGAGGGTTTCGCCTTGAAAACCTCGGTATTTGCCGAAGCTGCGCGCGGGCGCGTGGCCAAGCCCCCTCAGGGTCTGGCAGAAATGCGTCAGACCACGCTTAGGCCTTGAATTCCCGCTAAAACGGGGTCATTTAAGCGGCGCACGGCTTGATCGTGCATTGTGGAAACAAGATCGGAGAAAACATGGCCAAGGAAGAATTGCTCGAATTTCCAGGTGTCGTGGTAGAGCTTTTGCCGAATGCGACATTTCGGGTTGAGCTTGAAAACGGCCATGAGATTATCGCCCATACCGCCGGGAAAATGCGCAAAAACCGCATTCGCGTGCTGGCCGGGGATAAAGTGCAGGTCGAAATGACGCCTTATGATTTGACCAAGGGTCGGATCAACTACCGTTACAAGTAAGTCGCTTCAGGATGCGTTTGATCCTGGGGTCCGGCAGCCCGCGCCGCAAGGAATTGCTGGCGCAGATCGGCGTTTTGCCCGACGAAATCCGCGCCCCGGATATCAATGAAGACCCCGAAAAAGGTGAACTGCCGCGCCCGTATTGCGCGCGCATGGCACGGGAAAAGGCGTTTGCCGTTCCCGCCACCCCCGATGAGCTGGTTTTATGCGCTGACACCACCGTTGCGGTTGGCCGCAGGATCCTTGGCAAGCCTCAGGATGCAGCGGATGCGGTGCGCATGTTGCTGCTGATGTCCGGGCGGCGGCATAAGGTGATTACCGCGATTGTGCTGAAATTGGGGGGTCATTTATGGCAGCGCGATGTCGTGACCCAGGTGCAGATGAAGCCTTTGTCGGATGAAGAGATTTCCGTCTATATCCGCACGGGTGAATGGCAGGGCAAGGCCGGGGCCTATGGCATTCAGGGCCGGGCTGCGGCATTGATCCCGTGGATTAACGGTTCGTTTACCGGGGTCGTTGGCCTGCCTTTGGCGGAGACCGCGAATTTGCTGCACGCGGCCGGCTATCGCGTTGAAGAAAGTGCATCGTCATGAAGGGTCGGATTGCGGTTCTGGACAGTTTGGGCGGGCGCGCGGCCGCGGCGCTGATCGTTGACGGCAAGCTGGAAGATTTGCTGATTGATCCACCCGATGATGGCACGCCCCGGCCTGGCGCGATTTACCGCGCGGTCGCAGAGCGGCCGATGAAGGGCCAAAACGGCATCATGCTGGCGCTTGGCGACGGCCAAAAGGGCTATTTGCGGCAGGCCAAGGGCATTTCGCCGGGCACGTCCATGCTGGTGCAGGTGACCTCGCAGGTTGAGGATGGCAAGGCGCCGCCAGTGACCATACGCCTGTTGTTCAAAGGCCGCTACGGCATTGTCACCCCCGGGGCGAAAGGGCTGAACGTCGCCAGATCCATCCGTGACGAGGCGGAGCGCGAGCGCCTGGCCGAAATCGCCCATGAGGCAATGGAAGACGCGCCCGACGGCACTGGTTTGATCTTACGATCAGCGGCGGCCGAAGTAGACGCCGCAGCGATTTTTGAGGAACTGGCCAGCCTGCTTGCCACCTGCCAGGAAGTCCTGGCGGAGGCCGGATCAAACGGCCCACAACTTCTGCTGGCCGCCCCCACGGCGGATTATATCGCCTGGCGCGACTGGACCGATCCTGACCCGGATCAGGTTTTTGACAGCCCGGGTTCGTTTGAAACGCAGTTCGTCTGGGATCTGATTGAAGGGCTGAAACAGCCCGATGTTGCGCTGTCGGCGCAGGCATTTATGTCGATCGAGCCGACCCGCGCCCTGATCGCGGTTGATGTAAACACCGGCGGGGATTTTTCCTTTGCGGCAGGCTTGAAGGCCAACCTTGCTTGCGCACGCGATCTGCCCCGGCAGTTGCGTCTGCGCGGCCTTGGCGGGCAGGTGGTGATTGATTTCGCGCCGATGGTCAAAAAGGATCGCATTGCGGTCGAACAGGCGCTGAAACGCGCGTTGCGTCTGGATGCGGTCGACACCAATATCGTCGGCTGGACGCCGCTTGGCCATTTGGAACTGCAACGCAAGCGCGAGCGGTTGATGCTGTCTGATCTGTTGGTCTGAGGCGCTGCGATTAAGCCCGGTTCAAATCCGAACCGGCAGGGAATTGTAGCCGCGAAACCGCGCCAGCCCCATGATCTCAGGCGCGCCATTGGATTGGATGTTTGGAAACCGGTCCACCAGCTTGCCAACCGCCAGGCGTCCTTCGATCCGGGCCAGAGCCGCCCCGAGGCAGACATGAATGCCGGTTGCAAAGGCCAGATGTTGTTTGGCATTTTTACGCCCGATATCAAGGGTTTCCGGGCTTTCAAACACCGCAGGATCGCGGTTTGCACCGGCGATTGAGGTGTGGATGTATGTGCCTTTTGGCAAGGTCACATCCTGCAAATCGATGTCTTCGCCAGCCAACCGGTTGCCGATTTGAAGCGGGCTTTGATAGCGCAAAAACTCCTCCACCGCGGTGTCGATCAGGGATGGGTCTTCCTTCAGGCGTTGATGCTGGTCGGGGTTTTCCAAAAGTGCGCCGACCGAATTGCCCACCAGGCTGGTGGTGGTTTCATGCCCGGCATTCAGCAGAAAGATGCAGTTTTGGATCAGCTCTTCCTGGGTCAGATGCCGCCCATCGACCGACCCGAAAATCAGTGAATCAAGCACTTCACCCGGCTCAGCCCCATCAGGATCGGCCCGGCGATGGGCGATCAGATCGGCCAGCAGCGCGTCAAATTCCGCAACCGCGGCGTTGCCCGCCGCCATCCGTTCGGGCGGCACCACAGGGTCAAGCGCGCCCAGAATTGCCAGCGAGAACCCCCGCAGTTTGTGGCGATGCGCCTTTGGAATGCCCAGCATGAACGAGATGATTTCGGTTGGCAATTCCATCGCATAGGCTGAGATGAAATCGAACTCTTTCTCATCCGCCAACCGGTCCAGCAGCTTGTCGACAATGCCCTCGATCAGGGGCTCCATCTCGGCCAATTTGCGCGGCGTGAACGCCCCGGCCAGCAATTTGCGAACGACCGTGTGATAGGGCGGATCGTTGAAAATCAGGCTGGTCGTGTGGTGGACGAACAGCGGGCATTGGCCGAATTTCTTGCCAAATTCCTGCTTCTTGTCCGACAGCATGCTGCGGGTCTGATAGACCTTCAAAACATCCGCATGCCGGGTCAGATAAACCGATCCATCCGGGTTGCGATGCACCGGATCCGTCTCGCGCAGGGCCTTAAGGGTGGGAAACGGATTTTCGATGAATGCCCGGTCGATTGCGTTCAGATCAAAGCCTTTTATCGCCGTCGCTGCCATGTCGCACCTTTTGATTTTGCCCGTTTGAACCGTCTGTGACCCAACTGGATCGGGCGCAAGTCTAGGCGGCAATCACGCTACCTTCAACCGCCCGATTATGCGCTTGCACCCATCGCCCGGGATCGGCATTTTGCCGGGGCTTGAACGCATAATCAACCAAGCGGAGTGCCCATGTTGAGCTGCCCGATCTGTGACAAACCAACCGATGCGAAATACCGCCCGTTTTGTTCGCGGCGATGTGCGGATGTTGATCTGGGCAAGTGGCTGACCGAAAGCTACAGCCTGCCATCGGAGGAGGTCGACGAAAGCGAAATCCCCGAAGACGACAGCGATCAACCCGGCACGACCCTGCACTAAGAAATACCGCCGCATTTGGGAAAAACCCTCTGGACACCCCCCGGCACCTATCCTAAAACCGCGCGACCCAAGGCGTTCCGCCTGACCCGTGCCCGGGTAGCTCAGGGGTAGAGCAGTGGACTGAAAATCCTCGTGTCGGTGGTTCAAATCCGCCCCCGGGCACCATTTAAATCGCGTAAGTTATTGTATTATATAGATAAAGACGACATTAGGTGTTGAAGTATCCCCCTAATTATACACCCTTTGCCTTGCGCTTACGGCCTCTTTTATAGTCGGGAAAAATAAATTGCACCTGATACGCCAGCCGATGCCCG
>CAYXXQ010000084.1:0-10961 GCA_964469075.1 uncultured Rhodobacter sp. | reverse complement strand
GCAGCGCTGGCAATGGCGCGCAGCTGATCGGCGGTCAGCCCGCCAACAATCGGGATCACCACCAGGCGATAGCCCGCGCGCAGATGCGGCACGGTATAATTGGCGACGAAATCGCGAAACTTCGGACGGCGGGCCAGGGTTGCGGCGAAGCGGTCCTGCGGCAGATCCACAAATCGCGGCGCGCTGTTGGTCGGGGCGGGTAGGGACAGGCGTTCTTCCCGGGTGATCGGGCTGTCAAACAGGATGCCGCCGCCGGGGGTGAAATGCGCGGGGCCACGGCTGTCGGCGAGATCGGCAATGGCGTTAAGATAAGCACCGTCGATCAGACTTTCGCCGGTGGCGGCGGGGGCGGGCAGGGATGCGATCTGGGTCATGGCGCGTTTCCGATTGTCAGTAAGGCGAGTGAATTGGGTTGATCTTTGCCTGATAATAGAACAATTTCCTGCATGAATTGGTAGTAGCTCCGGTTAATAAGAACACTGTTCTGTTTTCGGGGGTAACCCCGCAACATTATCCAGACCTGCATACAGGAGGCAAAAAATGATCCGATTAGATGAGATCGACCGGAAAATCCTTTCCGAGCTGCAAGACGATGCCAGCCAGTCGCTGGACGAAATTGCCCGGAAAACCGGCTCCTCCAAGACGCCGGTATGGAATCGCATCCGCAAATTGCGCAAGGCCGGTGTGATCACCAAACAGACCGTGTTGCTGGACCCTGTGGCGCTGGGGCTGGAGGCGTGTTTCTTTGTTTTGATCCGCACGTCTGAACATGAGGCCGACTGGCAAGCGCGGTTTCTGAAAACCCTGCGCGAGCGCCCGGAAGTGCTGGAAGCGCATCGTCTGGCTGGCGATATCGACTATATACTGAAAGTGCGCGTCAAGAACGCCAAAGCCTATGACGCCTTCTATCAGGCACTGATTTCGGAGGTGAAAATCTTCAACGTCACCGCCCTTTTGTCGATGGAAGAGATCAAGGCCACGACCGTTTTGTCGCTTTGAATTTCTGAAACCGCCCGGCTATTCTGGAGGCATCAGTTCCTCAAAAGGCAAGGATATTTCGTATGTTCAAACAGATTTTCCCGATTTTGGCGGCGACATTGGCCCTGACCGGCACCGCCGCAATGGCGACTGATTATGACGGCATTTTCCGCCCCAGCATCGCCGCAGCCGCAAACTGGAACTGCCGCGATCTGGGCATGGACGGCGGCGCGCTGGCCATTCAGGGCAATCGCTTTATCGGCGTTGAAAACGCCTGCACGCTGGAAAAGCCGATCAATATCAACGGCATGGAGGCAACTATTTACAACGCAAGCTGTTCGGGCGAGGGCGAAAGCTACAGCCTGCGGATGATCCTGATGAAGCATGACCGGGGCATTTATGTGATCACCGACGGGCAGATCGCGGATTGGGTTTACTGCACCAAATAGCGGTGGTTTAAGCGGCTGAGTGTTGCGCAAAGCAAGCAACTGCCCGCTGCACCCTCAGTCCCGCGCCAACCGATCGGATTTCTTGCGCACCAGCACCATCCTCAGATCGTGCATCGCCATCAGAAGCGGGTCGGTGAACTTTTCAAGCTCCTCATCGCTGGCTTTGCTTTGGGCCCAGTGGGCGGTCAGGTTCAAATGATCAATGGCGCGGAAAATATCATCCAGCGTGCGGTCTTCCAGGGCTTTCTGGCGGGCCGCAAGCCAAGCCTCGATCTGGGCCATTTCTTCTTTGTCAGGCGGGTTGTCGCCCTGGGATTTGATCTGGCCGTTATTGGTGTTCACAACCGCGATCTGGTCCAGATCAAGCCGTCGCTGGCGGTTTTCAATGTCAATCCGAAACACCGCCGCGCCGTTATCGCGCACCCGGAAATAGAGGTTCTGCATCGCGTCGGACATCGGCCCCGTACCCCCTTTTGGTTCTTACCTGCGGCCAAGTTCAGCCGCCTTGAGCTGCTTCAGATCACGTCAGTGCCGCGCAAAATTCCTGTATCCGCGTGCAGGCCGTTTTCAATGCCGCCTCGGACGTAGCATAACTGACGCGAAAGTTTGGTGAAAGACCGAATGCGGCGCCAAAAACCACGGCGACGCCGGTTTCCTGCAACAGCGCGGTTGCGAAGGATTCGTCGCTGTTAATGGTGGTGCCGCCTTGTGAGACCTTGCCGATGCATCCTTTGATCGACGGATAGACATAAAACGCCCCTTCCGGCATCGGACAAGTGATGCCCTTGGCGTCGTTCAGCATCGCCACAACCAGATCGCGGCGGATCTGAAAGATCGGCCGGCTGGTGGTGATATAGGTCTGCGGGCCGTTCAGGGCCTCGACCGCTGCCCATTGCGAAATCGTGCAGGGGTTGGAGGTGGATTGCGACTGGATCTTGCGCATCGCAGCAATTAAAGGTTCCGGCCCGGCCGCGTAACCGATCCGCCAGCCTGTCATTGCATAGGCTTTGGAAACGCCATTGACCGTCAATGTGCGGGCGTAAAGCAGGGGCTCTACCTCGGCGGGGGTGCAGAACTGAAAGCCGTCATAGGCAAGATGTTCATACATATCGTCAGACATCATCCAGACATGCGGATGGCGTAGCAACACATCCGTCAGGCCCTTCAATTCGGCCCGCGAATATCCCGCGCCCGTCGGGTTGCTGGGCGAATTGAAGATCAGCCATTTTGTGCGGGGTGTGATCGCCGCCTCGAGCTGCTGGGGCGTCAGTTTATAGTGGGTTTCAAGGCCGGCCGATGCAATCACAGGGGAGCCGCCCGCGATTTTCACCATATCGGGGTAAGACACCCAGTAAGGGGCGGGGATGATCACCTCGTCCCCGGGATTAAGGGTGGCCAGCAAGGCGTTAAACAGAACCTGCTTGCCGCCTGAGGATACTGAAACTTGCGAAGGCTGATAGGTCAACCCGTTTTCGCGGGCAAACTTGGCGCAGATCGCTTGCTTAAGCTCGGGCATTCCGTCTGGGGCAGTATACTTAGTTTTACCTTTGTTTATAGCATCTTTCGCGGCGATCTTAATGTTGTCAGGGGTGTCGAAATCGGGCTCCCCGGCGGCGAGGCCAATCACGTCTTTTCCAGCGGCTTTCATCTCAAGCGCAAGCGAGGACATCGCGATGGTTGGCGAAGGTTTGACACCTGCCAACAAGTCAGAAAGAAACGCCATGATACCCCCTGAAACCAATGCGCATTTGCAACTTGCGCCTGTCTGTCTTAGGGTGCGCCCGTATCAGGATCAAGCAAAATTGGGCCATGTTTTCGGGCAGATCCACGTGCCAAACGCACGAACCTCCAGCATGGCAGAAACAGGATAAAATGACCGATAGTTCAACACCCGACGCAGACCAGGACGGCGCAGATCAAGACGGCGCAGACCAGGGCAGCAGCTATTTCAGCGATGATGCCGCGACATTTGGCGACCGGGTTGCCGCCGCACGCCGTGCCGCCGGGCTTAGCCAGGAAAGCCTGTGCCGCAAGCTTGGGATCAAACTGAAAACCCTGCGCAGCTGGGAAGACGACATTTCAGAGCCCCGGGCCAACAAGTTGCAGATGCTGGCGGGGGTGTTGAACGTATCGCTGGTCTGGTTGCTGACGGGGGACGGCCACGGTGTGCCGGATCCGGATATGTCGGATTTGCCGCAAATCGAAGGCGGGGCCGATGTTCTGGCCGATCTGCGCAGCATCCGGGCTGAATACAAGATCCTGGGGGAGCGGATGCTGCGGCTGGAAAAACGCCTCGGCGGCATTTTGAAACAACAAGGCTAGGCCTGGATGGGGGCGGCCCTTTTTGGCATTGATCTGGGCGGCACCAAGACCGAAGGCGTGGTGATGCACCGGGATGGCCGTGAGGTTTTGCGCCACCGGATGGCCACCATCAAGGGCAGTTACGCCGCAACGCTGGAAACGATTTCTACCCTGATTGCGCATCTGGAAAACCGCAGCGGCTTTGCCTGCCAGCGGCTTGGGGTTGGTATACCCGGCTCGGTTTCGCCGGTGACAGGACTGGTGCGCAACGCCAATTCCACGTGGATCAATGGGCGAAACCTGACCGCCGATCTGACGCGCCATCTGGGCTTGCCGGTGCGGATCTGCAATGACGCCAATTGCCTGACGCTGTCTGAGGCCCGCGATGGCGCGGCCCGGGGTGCAAAGCTGGTTTTCGGGGTGATCCTTGGCACCGGTGTCGGTGGCGGTTTGGTTATGAATGGCCACGTCTGGAACGGCGCGCTTGGGCTGGCCGGGGAATGGGGCCATATCCCGATGCCGGGCGGGGCGGCGGAAGCCAGCGCGATCAGGCGCTGTTTTTGCGGTCGTATCGGCTGCATTGAGACCTATTTGTCCGGCCCGGCGATCCTGGCTGAATACCGCAGCGAAGGTGGCGTGGCCGAAGATGTCTCGGGGATTGTCAAACACGCAGGCGGTGGGAAGGCTTGCGCGATCAGCGCTTTGGCACGTCACAAACGCAGGCTTGGTCGCGCGCTTGGGCTTGTCGTCAATCTGCTTGATCCCAACGTCATCGTTCTTGGCGGCGGCGTGTCCAAACTGCCGGACCTGCTTGACGCGTTGCCATCGCTTGTCATACCGCATGTTTTTGCCGCCGATGATGATGCGCCGGTGATTGATATCCGCAAAGCCCTTCACGGCGACAGTTCGGGCGTGCGCGGCGCGGCCTGGTTATGGGAGACTGATTAAATGACAGCCGAAACCGCCGAAAACCGCCTGAAACGCCTGAAAATGCGATCCTGGCGGCGGGGCATCAAGGAAATGGACCTGATTCTCGGGCCGTTTTCCGATCACGCCCTGGCCGATTTGTCAGAAGCCGAGCTTGCGATCTATGAAGATTTGCTGACCGAAAATGATCAGGATCTTTATCAGTGGTTTTCCGGCCAAATCGCCTTTCCTGAGCGCTATGCTGATCTTGGTCAGGTGATAAATCGCCATATGAAACCGGTTTAACCCCTATTTTGGCAGGGATTTCATTGTTTTTACGCAGCTTAACCACTTTTTTGGACATTTGCGCAATCCTGCCCCCATGAGGCGGAGCGCAGGAGGAAAAGATGACGGTTCATCAGACGGATACACCCCGGCAGGCACGGGGGTTTCTGGGCGAATACATGGACACGCTAAGCATGGTGGAACGATTGCACCGCCTGCTGTTGGACGTGATCAAAGACGAATTTGAAAGGCTTGGATTGCTGGATATCAACGCGGTTCAGGCCCTGTTGCTGTTCAATATCGGCGAGCATGAGGTCACAGCCGGGGAGTTGAAATCGCGCGGGTATTACCAAGGCTCCAACGTGTCATATAATCTGAAAAAGCTGGTTGATGCCGGGTATATGCACCATCAGCGCTGCCAGATCGACCGCCGCGCGGTGCGGGTGCGGCTAACCGAAAAGGGCCGTGATATTCGCCGCATTGTTGGTGAATTGTTTGAACGCCACGCGCTTGGGATAGACGAAAAAACCATTCTGGAACGCAGCGCGCTGGACCTGCTGAACACCTCGCTGCGCTCGTTGGAGCGGTATTGGACAGATCAAATACGCTACATCTACTGAAAACCTGCGACACCCTTTAAGAAAGGACAAATGAACAGAAGGGCTTCCCCTGAGCGCGATTAAATGCCAATATTTGAATATATCAGGCAACGATCCCGTTACTGCGGCGATTTGTGGTATGCTTTCCGAGGGTCGGTCTGGTAAAAGCGCCGGACACTTGCGGGGATTCTTGATGAATTACACAGACAGACTTGACCAGGCGCTTCAGAATTTGCACGACGAAGGGCGTTACCGGACCTTTATTGATATCGAACGCAAAAAAGGCCATTTCCCGCATGCAACCTGGCATGCCCCGGATGGCAACAGCCGCGATATCACTGTCTGGTGTGGCAATGACTATCTGGGTATGGGTCAGCATCCTTCGGTTTTGTCGGCAATGCATGAAGCGATTGATGCCACGGGTGCCGGCTCTGGCGGGACGCGCAATATTTCTGGCACGACCGTTTATCACAAGGCGCTTGAGGCGGAAATCGCGGATCTGCATGGCAAAGAGGCGGCGTTGGTCTTCACCTCGGCCTATATCGCCAATGAGGCAGCGCTGTCGGTTCTGCCCAAACTTTTCCCCGGCCTGGTGATCCTGTCTGACGAATTGAACCACGCCTCGATGATCGAAGGCATCAAGCACGGCAAATGCGAAAAACATGTGTTTCGCCACAATGACACTGGCCATTTGCGTGAATTGCTGGAGGCGGTCGAACCTGGCCGCCCGATCCTGATCGCTTTTGAATCGATTTATTCGATGGATGGCGATTTCGGCCCAATCAAGGACATTTGCGACCTCGCCGATGAATTTGGCGCGTTGACTTATATCGACGAAGTCCACGCGGTTGGCATGTATGGTCCACGCGGCGGCGGCATCACCGAACGCGATGGCCTGGCACATCGGATCGACATGATCAACGGCACCCTGGCCAAGGCTTATGGCGTGATGGGGGGCTATGTCGCGGCCTCGGCCAAGATGGTCGACGCAATCCGGTCTTACGCGCCGGGCTTTATCTTCACGACGTCTTTGCCACCGGCCATTGCCGCCGGTGCAACCGCGTCGATCCGGCATCTGAAATCCGACCCGACATTGCGCGACCAGCAACAGACCAATGCCCGCATTCTAAAGATGCGCCTGAAAGGGCTGGGCCTGCCGATCACCGATCATGGCAGCCATATCGTGCCGGTTCATGTTGGCAATCCGGTCAAATGCAAGATGCTGTCTGACCGGCTGCTGGAAGAATTTGGCATCTATGTCCAGCCGATCAATTTCCCGACCGTGCCACGCGGCACGGAGCGGTTGCGCTTCACCCCGTCGCCGGTTCACACGCCCGAGCTTCTGAATAAGCTCGTCAACGCGATGGACGACCTCTGGCATGAGTGTGAGCTAAATCGTGCCGAGCTTAGCGCGTAGGCGCGCATCCACGGGTGCATCGGTATTTAGCCTGTGTTAGAGTATCGACGTTAAGCTGCCGATTTCGAATCGGGGCTCGGTGGGGGGATACCGGGCGATCTAATTGAGGCCGCGCGCATGAGCGATATCGCTGAATACTCTGAAATCAGGGGGTTTGATTCCTACCCGGTGCGTCTGGGGGATGTCATGCGTGGCGAACGCGCGACGCTGGGCAAATCCCTGTTGGATGTGCAGCGCGACCTCAGAATCAAGGCCGCCTATATCGCAGCGATTGAAAACACTGATCCTAGCGCTTTTCAGACCCCTGGCTTCATCGCAGGCTACGTTAGGTCTTACGCCCGCTATCTGGGCTTGTCGCCCGAACACACGTTCCGCCAGTTCTGCGTTGAAAGCGGCTTTGACGGCGTCCATCCGGAGGTGGAGCGGAAAACCAAACCCGCCCCGGTCACGCCAATTGCCCGCCCAACAGGCCGCGTCGCCAAGACCCTGAAGAACGATCCGATCATGCTGGCCCGCACCCCGTTTGTGCCCGCAGGCGACGGCTTTGCCGGTCAGGTGTCGATGTCAGCCTTGGGGTCTGTCGCGGTGCTTTTGGTCCTGATCCTGGGCCTTGGTTATGGCGCCTGGGCCGTGTTGCAGGATATCCAGCGGGTTGAATTTACGCCCGTGCAAGCCTCAGACGATGTGATCGCCACAGCGCCCGATATTGCCCCGGCCCCGGCCGCGCTGATGGCGTCAGACGACAGTGCAGCGCTTGAACAGTTGTACCGCCCACGCGAACTTGACGTGCCGGTGATGACCCCGCGTGACGGGCCGATTGCGGCGCTGAACCCCGATGAAATCGGCGCGCTTGTCACCAATAACGCCACCCTCAGGGCGCGTGAAACAGCTGAGTTGCTGCACAGCCAGCCGCCGCAAGTGACCGAGCCTGCAGCCCCGACCGTATCCGTTGTGGCCATGCGCCCGGCCTGGGTGCGGGTGTCGCTGACCGATGGCACTGTTTTGTTTGAAAAAATCCTTGATGGCGGCGAAAGCTTCCGCCTGCCTGCGGACAGTGAGGCGACGCGCCTCAGGGCTGGCAATTCCGGGGCCGTGTTCCTGACGATCGACGGCACTCCTTATGGGCCGGTCGGCAAGGACAGTTCGGTCGTGAAAAACGTGGCTCTTGCGCCCGCCGATATCCTGTCGACCTTCACGGCAGTCGTTGATACCGCTGCCTTGCGCGCACTTGACAGCCCGCGCGTGATCACGCTGAACCAGACATCCGACTGATCCCCCTGATTGCCAGCGCGGCCTGGCTGCGCTAAGCAGCACCACAGGCGTTTTGCCGGCTACAATGTTGCAGGTTTCCCCATGACCCATAACCCAATTCGCCCCTGGCGCGATATCCCTCGGCGCAAGTCGCGGCAAATCCATGTCGGCCCGGTGGCCGTGGGCGGGGACGCGCCGATTTCGGTGCAAACGATGACCAATACCGACACATCGGATGCGGCGGCTACCATCGCCCAGATCAAAGCCTGTGCCGAGGCCGGGGCTGATATCGTCAGGGTGTCCTGCCCGGATCAGGCCTCGACCAAAGCGATGTGGCAGATCGTGCGCGAAAGCCCGGTGCCATTGGTGGCCGACATCCATTTCCACTACAAACGCGCGATTGAAGCGGCCGAGGCCGGGGCCGCCTGCCTGCGGATCAATCCCGGCAATATTGGTTCCCCCGAACGCGTCCGCGAGGTGATCAAAGCCGCGCGTGATCACGGCTGTTCGATCCGCATTGGGGTGAACGCCGGCTCACTTGAAAAGCATCTGCTGGAAAAATACGGCGAGCCATGCCCGGACGCGATGATCGAAAGCGGGCTTGATCATATCCGCATCCTTCAGGACAACGATTTCCACGAGTTTAAAATCAGCGTTAAAGCCTCGGACGTGTTCATGACGGCCGCCGCCTATCAGGGCTTGGCCGACGCCACCGATGCCCCGATCCATCTTGGTATTACCGAGGCGGGTGGCCTGACCTCCGGCACCGTCAAATCAGCAATTGGTCTTGGCAATCTGCTTTGGTCCGGCATCGGCGATACCATCCGCGTCAGCCTGTCTGCCGACCCGGTGGAAGAGGTCAAGGTCGGCTTTGAAATCCTGAAATCCCTCGGCCTCAGGCATCGCGGCGTGTCGATCATTTCCTGCCCGTCCTGTGCGCGGCAAGGCTTTAACGTGATCGAAACGGTGAAGGAACTGGAAAACCGCCTGGCGCATATCCACACCCCGATCAGCCTTAGTATCATCGGCTGCGTCGTCAACGGCCCGGGCGAGGCCTTGATGACCGATATCGGTTTCACAGGCGGCGGGGCCGGGTCGGGCATGGTCTATCTGGCGGGCAAACAGGATCACAAACTTGGCAATGACAAGATGGTGGATCACATCGTTGATCTGGTGGAACAGCGCGCGGCTGTGATTGCGCAAGACGCAGCGAAGGATTAAGATGTTGAAAACCGCCCTGGCCCTAATTGGCCTCGTGATCCTGGGCTTTGTCGCCTATATCCGCGTCGCCCCCAACAATCCGCCGGTCTGGCATGTCGACCCGATGACCGCGACCAAACCCAGATCTCCGAACGCCTTCATCATGCGCCCTGGCGAGGGTAAATATCCGTCCCCCGTCTTTTCGACCGACGCTTTGACCCTGGCCCGGGCCTTTGACGCCAAAGCAATGGCGACCGCTGATGTCACCCGTTTGTCCGGCGCACCTGAGGAGTTGTTCATCACCTATATCGCCCGCACAAGGCTGATGCGCTATCCTGACTTCATCTCTATCCGCTTCATCGACCAAGGCGACGGCAAATCCACCCTGGCGGTCTTTTCCCGCGCGCGCTTTGGCTACAGTGACCGGGGCGTTAACCGCAAACGCGTGCTGGTCTGGCTGAAAACCCTCGACTTTTCCTAAGCCCCGGCCTTCTTATTGCAGAAATACTCCCACCGGAGGCCAGAAATCTAAGTTAATGCCGCCAGTATCCGGGCCCAGCTGCGGATGCCTTTGTGGAAGCTTTCCATATCGTATTTCTCGTTCGGCGAATGGATCTGATCGTCGTCCTTGCCGAACCCGATCAGCATCGCGTCCATGCCAAGGATATCCTTGAATAGCCCGGCAATCGGGATCGAGCCGCCGCAGCCGACATAGGCCGCGGTCTTTGGCCATTCATCCGACAGCGCTGTTCGGGCCTGTTCAAAGGCCGGGTGGCTGATGCTCATCTGACTGGCGCCGGAACCGTGGCCAAGCGGAAACTCAGCCGCGCAATCGGCGGGCAGGGTGGAATTGACGTATTCGACAAAACTTTGATGGATCAAATCCGGATCTTGCGTGCCGACCAGCCGGAAGCTGATCTTGGCAATGGCCTTTGATGGCAGCACGGTCTTGAAACCGTCGCCTTCATAGCCCCCGGAAATGCCGTTAACCTCACAGGTTGGGCGCGACCAGATCATTTCCAGCGGCGTGCGATCCTGCTCCCCGGCGGGTACTGACAGGCCGACATCGCCCAGAAAGCCCGCGTGATCAAAGGCCAGGTTCTGCCACTGGCTGCGGATTTCGTCCGACAGTTCCGGCACGCCATCGTAAAAGCCTGGCAGGGTGATCCGCCCGTTGTCGTCATGCAGGCCTTCAATCATCTTTGCCATCACCCGGATCGGATTGATCGCGATGCCGCCAAACATGCCGGAATGCAAATCCTTGTCCGGCCCGGTGATCACCACCTCTTCGGCCAACAACCCGCGCAGCATCGTCACAATCGCCGGTGTGCTGTCGCCAAACATGCCGGTGTCACAGATCAGGGCCACGTCCGCCGTCAACTCATCCGTGTTTTGTTGCATGAACGGCACGAGGGAAGGGGAGCCGCTTTCCTCCTCCCCTTCAAAAAACAGCGTGATTTTGGCGGGCAGGCTGCCGGTCACGGTCTTATAGGCGCGGCAGGCCTCAACAAAGGTCATCAATTGGCCTTTGTCATCGGCGGCCCCACGGCCCAGGATCACGCGGCCCTTGGCGGT